>JANLYK010000565.1:0-3171 GCA_031365595.1 Chloroflexota bacterium
AAGAACGGCAGGAGATGGTGCTCGCACAGCGAGTAGAACGGGATGTCCTTGACGACGACCATCTCGGAGTAGGCGACGTCGAAGATGGCGCCATTGATCAGGCGCTCCGGGTCGACGTGGTAGCCGGCGGTCAACTCGGTGTACATCCGGTGGACCCGCTCGGGGGTTCCCTGGAGACCCTGGCGCTCCGGGTCCTCGCCGATCTCGGTCAGGATCTCGTGGACAGCGGCCTCGACCCGGCCGTTGCCGGCATGGGCGCCGGCGCCCTCGATCTGGACGCGGGCGCCGCGCGGCTCCTCGCCGATCTCGGTTTCGATTTCGTCGACGATCGCGCGGACGTGGGGCGGGAGGTTCCGGTCAGGCATGGGTTCGATGGTACGTCGACCGGCCGGAGGCGGCCTCAATCGGCGTGTGACCGAGGTCGGACGTCAACGGTCCCGGATGATATGTCCCGGCGCCGCGTCCGCCCGTTCCGCGGAACCGAGGGCGATTCAGCCGCCCATACGATTCAGCCGTTCTTAAGCGGGCTCATCGATGGTTCGGTCGTGGTCGACGCAGATCGACCGAAGGCACACTCGAAGGAGGCCCGACGTGGCATCGATCAAGCGCTTCGCCCAGCTCGGCGGCATGGCTCTCAGCGTGCTCCTGCTCCTTGCCCTGACGGTCGCCCCGGTCGCCGCCGGTGGCAAGTTCCCGTAACCCGGCAGCCCGACCCACTGACCGACGCGACGGCCCGCATGGACCGTCGCGTCGGGTTGCCCGCGACGGAGTGCGCAGGCTTGCCACGGGCGCTCAGCGTTCCGAGCCCGCGTCCCCGAACCCGGCGGCCGGCAGCGGGTCGTGCGGCCGCCCCTCGGCTCCGCGCAGCCAGGCCCGGGCGTTCGCGCCGAGGGACGGCCGGTGGTAACCGCCCTCCTGGAGGATCACCAGCCGCCGGCCGAGGGCTGCCGTCCGCCGGCCGCACTCGTGGTAGACCGCCGTCGTCAGGGCGAAGTCGCCGATCGGGTCGTGACCGTACGTGTCGAAGCCGAGCGAAACGACGACGACGTCACCCGATGTCGACCCGATTGCCTCCAGTCCCCGGTCCAGGGCGGCGAGGTACGCGCCGTCGTCCGTGCCCGCCGGCAGCGGGATGTTGAGGTTGGCCCCGCTCCCCTCCCCCTCGCCGGTCTCGTCGGCGCGGCCGAGGAAGAATGGGTACTGCCGCTCGGGGTCGGCGTGGAGCGACACATACAGGACGTCGCCCCGGCGCCAGAAGATCTGCTGGGTCCCGTTGCCGTGGTGGTAGTCCACGTCGAGGATCGCGACCCGCTCGCCGGTGGCCCGCGTCAGCGCCTCGGCGGCGATCGCCGCGTTGTTGAAGAAGCAGTAGCCGCCCGCCATCGAGCGCGCGGCATGATGGCCGGGCGGGCGGCACAGCCCGTAGGCCGCGCGCTCCCCGCCGAGCACCAGATCCGCCGCCGTCAGCGCGACGTCGACCGCGGCATGGGCCGCACCCGCGGTCCCGGCGACGAGCGGGTTCGCCGTGTCGAGCCCCCACCAGCCGGCCCTCCCGGCGGCAAACCGCGTCTCCGCCCGGCCGGCCACGAATTCCGCTGACATGCCCTCGAACATCCGGACATTCGGGAACGTGTCCGCGATCAGGTTCGTGCGATCGATCTGCTGGGCGCGCGCTGCCGGCCAGGCTTCCTCGACGTAGCGGAGGAGCCCGGCGTCATGCACCGCGAGGATCGGCTCGGTGCCGTGCTCGGTTGGACCCTCGACGCTGAACCCGCCGTCGGCCTCGAGTGTCGCCCGGATCCGCTCGGCCCGTTCCGCAACCTCGTTCGCCGGGATCACGCCACCCATGACCGTTTCGGTGACCACGTCATGGGCGAGATGGGCCGGGCTGTAGACGACGCGCACGCAACATCCTCCTCGATGGCCGGGCGGCGCCCGAGCCGCGAATCCTAACGGCCGAGGATCGCGGCCGTGACCTCGTCGGGCCGGTAGCGCAGCAGGTTGTGGCCCGGCGCATCGAGCTCGACGACCTCGACGCCCGCCGGGGCCGCGGCGGCCCTCACCGCTTCGTCGCCGGGCGTGACCCGGCGGACCGCGACGATCGGCGCCGTGACGGCCAGGAGGCTCAGGTCCGGGCGGTACCCGAACATCGTCCGGACCGCCGCCTCGAGCGCGTGCGGCCGGGTCGCCGACACGAGCCGGCCGGCCGGCGTCTCGACGACCGCGGCCCGAGTTGCCCGCTCCTGATCGGCGTCCCACGTTGCGGGGTCCCAGGCGCGGCGGTCGGCCAGCAGGCCGCCATCGAACGCATCACCTCGGGCGGCTCGTCGAGGCCGCGCAGGAACTCGTCGACGTCCATTCCCGTCGCGCTCGGCAGGTGCTCGAGCCCGCCGTCGACGAGGACGAGTCGCGCACACCGATCGCCGACCTCCTTGGCTGCGGCGACTGCCGCGATCGCGCCAAATCCATGTCCGACGATCACGACCCGGGCGTCGGGATCGTCCGGATCGAGCGCGCCCGAGCCCTCGGCGACGGCGGCGACGTCGGAGCCGAGGACCTCGAGGTCGTACGCACCGGTACTCGTCGGCGCATCGGACAGGCCATGCCCGCGGAGGTCCATCGCCACGGTCCGCCGGGCGGCGATCAGCCGACGCGCAACCGGCGCCCAGGCCCAGGCGCTCGCGGAGAGCCCGTGGACGAGCACCACCCCTGGCGAACCGCTGCCGCCCCAGTCGAGGAAGTGGATTCGGTCGCCGGGCTCGACGACCACGACGAATCCGGGCGGGTCTGCGGGCGCATCGGCGGCGGGATCGGGCGGGGCGGGACTCGGCACCCCGATACGATAGGTCGCCATGCCGAAACGCCGTCGCGGAGCCCGCACCGCGATCCCCCGCTCCGCGCTAGTCCATGCCCCGTTCGAGCGGCTCGTGGAGCGCGCCCTGGCCGGCATCCCGTCGCCGTTCCGCGACGCGCTCGCCGAGGTCGCGATCGTCATCGACGACGAACCGACGGCTCAGCAGCGGCGCGACAACGAGCTGCCCGACGGCGAGTCGCTCTACGGCCTCTACGAAGGCGTGCCGCGGACCGAGTACGGGGCCGACTGGTCGGTCGCGCCGAACCGGATCACGCTCTTCCGCCTGCCGCTCGAGGAGGACTTCGCCGACCCGCTCG
>JANLYK010000568.1:0-5660 GCA_031365595.1 Chloroflexota bacterium
GGTGGGGGTGTAGGTGTAGCGCCGGACCTCGGCCCGGGCGTTCGCTTCCTCGAAGCTCGTCTGCTCGACGAGGAACCGGATCGCCTCGTCGACCGCGATCTCGCCCCGATGCATCTTCACGTCGAGGATGATCCGGCAGGCACGCCAGATCGCGTCGGTGTGCATGTTCAGCCGGAAGTTCGGGGCGGCGTCAAAACCCTGCTCGCGCATCATCTGCTCGGAGTACATCCCCCAGCCCTCGACGAACTCGGGCGCGTCGGTCATCAGCCGGGTCAGCGATGGGTGGCCGTTCGCCACGTGGAGCTGGAGATGATGGCCCGGATAGGCCTCGTGGATGCTGGTGTTGCTGATCGAGCTGAAGTTGTGCTCGCGCATCGCGTTCGGGTCGTTGCCGACGGACGGCGTGACGATGTAGATGCCCTTCGGCTTCGGGTCGAATGTGGGCGGCGAGAAGTAGGCGGCGAACGGGATCACGTTGCGCAGGTACTCCGGCGTTCGCCTGACCTCGATCCGCTCGTCCGATGGGACGGTCACGATGTCGTGGCCGATCAGGTACTGGCGGGCCCGGACCATGACGTCGCGATAGGCGTCAAGCGCCTCCTCGAACGTCGCCGGCTGGTCGGCCTTGAGGCGGTCGATCACCTCGGTCTCGGTCGCCCGGTCGTCAACTTCGGCCGCGGCCCGGATTCGAGCCGCCTTTTGGGTCTCGAGCTGGTCCTCGCCGATCTCGAGGATCGCGTCGGCGTCGAGGCCGTCGAACGCGCGCAGGCCGACGAGTTCGTCATAGCGCTCCCGTCCGAGGGCCCAGTCGTCGGTGCCCTTCGCGAGCGACTCCTTGAGCCACGCGCCGTGGTCGGCGATGGCCGTCCGGGCGGCGTCGGACGCGGTGGTCAGGCGTCGCCGCTCGGCGTCCGGGAGGTCCGCGCCCGAGGCCACGATCTCGGCGAAGAACGAGGGCAGGTCGGCCGCGGACTCGATCTCGAGCTGCTGCCAGCCCCGGACCTGGGGCACGACGGCCCGGGAGCGTGACTCGGTGAGGAAGGTCGGGACGGCCTCGAGCCGGCTGGCGATCAGGTCGAGTCGCTCGGGTAGCGGGGCGAAGTCCTGGGCGAAGATCAGGAACAGGGCGTCGCCGACCACGTCGAGCGCGGTCGAGCGCCGTTCCCAGGTCCGGATCTCCTCGGTGTCGAAGATCGCACGCCGGACGTTGTGGATCTCAAGGTCGCGCTCGAGCCGGATCTCCGGGGAGAGATCGGCGTCATCAATCGCCTCGATCGCGGCCAGGTGCGACCTCTCAGCCGCCAGCTCGTCAAGGACGGCGTCACGCGTGCCGTCGCCCAGGCGGCGATCCTCGGTGTGAATGCCGAGATACGTCCCGACGAGCGGGTTGTCGGCCACGATCCGCCGGAAGCGAGACTCGACGAGGTCGAGGAACGCCTCGTCGCGCGGGCCCGGCCTGGGCGCCGGCGCGGGCCGAGTCAGGACGACGTCCTGCAGGGTGTCGGTCACGAGTCTCTCCTGGGTTGGGGCTCGTGGCTCGCCCGGTTCGCGCCTCGGGCTGTGCCGCGAAACCGGGCCGAACGGGCCCGGCGATGTGGCCTGAGTGTCGCCCATCGGGGCGGATCGTGTCGCGCCGAGAATCCAGTGGCACTGAACGGGATCTGCGCCAACGGGCCGCCGAGGAGTGCTCTCCAAGCCAGATCAGGCTGATGCCGCAGATCGATCCAGGTCGAAGCGCCTCATTCTGGGCGGATGAGCGTGCAGCAGCGTCGTCGCCGCGGCGGCCGGATCCGCCTGACCCGGTGGATCCGCCAACTCTGTTCGGTGGAAGTGGAAACTCCGAGCGAACCGGGTTCAGGTTCGGATCGGCGCCGCGGACGCCCCGACCTCGGCCACCGCGTCGGCGATGACCGAGGCCACCCGCTCGATATCCGACGCCGCGATCCCGCTGTTCGTCGCGGCTCGGACCTGACCGTGCGGGTAGGACTCGAGCCGGACGCCGCGGGCCGCGGCCGCAGCCAGGAACGCCTTCCGATCGGCGGCGACGCGGAAGAGCACAAAGTTCGTGGACACTCGGCTGGGATCGAGCGGCTCGTCGTCCCGGCCCGGCTGGGCGATGTCGCCGGGTGAGCGGACCCCGGGGATGTCCGACAGGAGCTCGGCGAGTCGCCGTGCGTTGGCGTGGTCATCGGCGAGGCGAGCGATCATCCCGGCGTCGCCGTCGCGCAGGGCGACCAGTCCCGCGGCAGCAAGGATCCCGGCCTGGCGCATCCCGCCGCCGAGCAGCTTCCGGGCGCGACGCGCCGTCGCGATGAACGCCGTCGACCCGACGACGACCGAGCCGGCCGGGCAGGACAGGCCCTTCGACAGGCAGAACGTCACCGAATCAGCGGGCGCGGCCAGGTCGACCGGCGCGACGCCGAGGGCAACCGCGGCGTTGAAGAACCGCGCCCCGTCCACGTGAAGTGGCACGCCGCGCTCGTGGGCGATGGCCGCGACGCGCTCCGTGTAGGCGACGTTCAGCGGCTGGTTGCCCGAGTGGCTGTGGGCGTTCTCGATCGCGACGAGGGCCGTCACCGGCTCGTGGGCGTCGGTCGGGTCGCGGAACGCGGCGGCCACCCCGTCGGGATCCAGGGTCCCGTCCGGCCGGTCGCGGAGCTGGAGCACGCTCGCACCGACGACCACGGCATGGCCGGCAGCCTCGTCCCGGACGATGTGGCTCTGGGCGCCGGCGATGATCTCGCCGCCGCGCGGAACGTGGGCCATCAGCGCGACCAGGTTGCCCATCGTCCCGGTCGAGACGAAGAGGCCGGCCTCCTTGCCGAGAAGCTCGGCCGCCCGTTCCTCGAGCGCGTTGACGGTCGGATCCTCGCCGAACACGTCGTCACCGACCTCGGCAGCGGCCATCGCCCGGCGCATCTCGGTGGTCGGGTGCGTGACGGTGTCGGAGCGCAGGTCGAGGACGGACACGGGCGGCGAGTATAGGCGGGCGCGCGCCACGGACCGGAGCCGGCCTCGGCGTTGTAGGGTGCGCCCATGACCGAGCGGCGTGGCGACCAGGGCTTCGCCGTCGCGCCGCAGCGGATCGGAGGCGGCCCCGGCGGACGCACTGCCGGCGGAGGACCGGCGCGGCGTCGGCGCCTCGCGATTCTCCTCGTCCTCGGCGCGGGCATCGCCGTTGTCGGAGTGGCCTGGGCCGGACCGCGCCTGGACCGGCGCCCGGACCTCGACCTCGGCTACTTCGCGACGCCGGTGCCGCGGACAACCCCCGGCCCGTCGCCGACGGTCCGGCCGACCGGGCCGTCGTCGTCGCCCCGGTCGACGCCGCTCCCGCCGATCACCCGGCCCGAAGGCGTGACGCTCCAGGGGCGCGTCGCGACGATCGCCGACCGGTTCCGGGTCCTCGACCTCGCGACCGGCGCCAGCACCGAAGGCCCCGACATCGTGCGCAACCGCGACGCCGTCTTCCCGTCGGCCGAGGGCAACGGCTGGACGTGCGTCTGCTTCGCGGACGATGGGCACGAGCTGAACTCGCTCGGGCTGGCCATCCTTCGGATCGAGGACGACGGGTCGGCCTGGCGGGCCCTGGACCTCGGCCCGGACATCTCGATGGGCGACGTCCGGATCGGCGCGGGTCGGTCATCCGAGGTCGATCTCGCTGCCGATGGTCGGCACGGCCTGATCGCAACCTCGGAACAAGTGGACCAGGCCGGGGGCTGGACGTTCACGGTTCGCTCGATCGACGTCACGACCGGTCGGATCGGCAGGGCGCACGATCTGGGCAGCATTCCGGTGCCCCTGTTCCCGCAGTCGTCGGCGGCCCCGGATGCGTCGGCGGTGGCGGAACCGCCGCCCGAGGAGAACGCCTATCTGGACGGTCCGAATGTCCGGGTCGCGCCGGACGGTCGTTCGGCCTATCTCTGGGCGACGGCCCAGCGCTCGCGAGCCGATGGCGTCTCGGCCTCCGACCAGCGCGCGTGGCGCGTCACCCTCGACGCCGCCGGTGCGATCGCCTCGGTCGACCGGTCGACGGCCCTCCAGGATCTCGCTCCGTTCTGCTGGTCGGTCGGCTTCCTCTCGGACAACCGGCTCCTGTGGGTCTGCCGGACCTACGGCCTGGATCCGGTCAGCCCGGAGATCGAAACCCTCTCGATCCGGATCCTCGACGGCGATGGCGGCGTCGCGCGGTCCGCAGACCTCCCGAGCACCGGGTCGTACGAGGGCTCGCCGTTGCTCGACCGGGCCAACGGGTTCGTCTATTTCTGGTCGCCGTCGGGTCTGCTCCTGACCCGGCTCGATCTGACGACGATGACGATCGTGATGGTGACGTTCGACGAGTCCGGCGCCCCGACGTCCGGTGTGGCAACCGGCGGAGGGCAGCCCCCGGACTGGCAGGTGCTCGACTCGATCATGGCCCGCTCGACCTTCCCGCAACTTGTCGGCGAGGCAGGCACGTCGCGCCTGTTCCTCGTCGGCGCGGCACCCAGCCCGGTCGGTCAGTCGCCCTTCCAGCGCAGCCTCGGCATCTTCGTCGCGGACGCGGCAACCCTCGCCCTGCTGGACCGCTGGGCACCGGCCGCGAACTACCTGACGGTGGCGAATCCGTCGCCCGGGTTGGTGATGGCCATCGGCGCGGCCAACACCGACGCGGAAGGCCGGCCGGCGCCGTGGCTCGGCACGCTGACGGTCCACGATTCGGACACCGGATCCATCCTGGGCCGGTATGCCCAGTTTCCCGAGGATGCGCAACCGCGGATCGTCGAATCGAGGCGCCCATGAGGGATTGGCGACATTCGTGTGTGCCTCTGCTATCCTCCGCACTCGCCGCAACTGGACCCGTGGTGTAGCGGCCCAACATGCCAGCCTGTCACGCTGGAGATCGCCGGTTCGAATCCGGTCGGGTCCGCCATTCGCTTATTTCCTTACGCCCCGTCCGCCCGCCCGGACGGGGCGTTCTCCTGTCCGCCGTTCCGGGCCGCTGAGCCCCGCATGGCATCATCGGGTCGGTGAAGCGCCTTCCCCTCGTCGCCGCGATCGCCGTTCTCGCGGCCGCCGTCGGCGTGTCGGCCTTCGTCTGGCGAGCCGGCCCCGCACCGACCGCCTCGCCCACGCCGAGCCCGATCGCGCGGGCATCCGCGATCGCCTCGTCGCCCGGCGCGTCGCCGAGTCCGACCGCCACGTCCGGCGGTCCGGCGCCATCGGCCAGCCTGCCACCGGTTGATTCGCCCCTTGCCGACGTCCCGATCGTACCGGTCGCCCAGTACCGGACCACGGTCGAGCGGGTCGGTCGCGCCGAGGTCCGGGCGGCGTGGGAGGGCACCAGCCCGACCTGGGCGGGACTCGAGATGGTCGAGAGCGAGTCGACCGCGATCCTCGCCACCCTCGGCCTCGAGGGTCCCGGCGGGATCGACCGCCTCTTCCTCGTCCCGGACGCGGCCACCGTCATGTCTGATCTGGCAACGAATCGCAAGCGCCTCGCGATCCTGCGGGCGGACGCGGTCGGCCCCGGCGTGCGCGCGCTCGGCTGGGGCGACCGCGACCTGTTCGGGGTCGATGCCGTCGCGTCGATCGCCGATTGGGGCCTGACCGCGCGTCTGCCCCAGCGCAGCGACACGCCCGTGTTTGACCCGGCCGCCTCGTGGACGCTCGTCGCCGGCGGC
>JANLYK010000573.1:0-2794 GCA_031365595.1 Chloroflexota bacterium
ACCGTCCGCACCGCCCCGCCGAGCGCCCGGTGCCGCGTGGCGCGCGGCCACACGACCCGCCCAACGCCGCCGAACGCCCGATGGGCCTCGATCGCCGCGGCGAAGGCGGGCACGAACCCGGGCTCGGCCAGAGGATCGAAGCCGTCCTCCCACCAGACATCGACGATCCGGAGCGCGTCGGCTTTGCGCTCGACCCGCGGCTCGATCCGCCCGACGAGGCGATCACCCCAGAGGATCGGAAGGACGTAGTAGCCCCAGCGCCGCTTGGCCGCGGGGACGTAGACCTCCCAGACGTAGTCGAAGTCGTACAGGCGAGCTAGCAGGTCGCGGTCCCAGACGAGCGGATCGAGCGCGCCGATGAACGCGACCCCGGGTGGAACGCCGCCCGGTGAGGCACCGGCCCCGACCTCCGCTTCGGCCTGGTCGAGCTGGTCCAGACAGTCGGTCGGCACGTAGCGCTGGCCCCTGACTCCATCGACCGTAACCGGGATGAGCGTGCCGTCGGCGATCAGCCCGGCGTGGAGCTGCCGCCGACCGGGCGTCTTGAGCGCCAGTCCATCCTCATCGCCGACGGCGAGCCATGGCGCCGCCCCGAGCCAGATCTCCATGTTGCCCCGGTCGCCGAGCAGGCCGTGGGCGCGGAAGCGCGACAGGAGCTTGTGCCGGAACCGCTCCCGGGTGGGGATGACCTGCGCGAGCAGCTCCGGCGGAAAGAGGCGCTCGATCAGGTCGTACACCCGGCGGTTGCCCTCGCGCCGGGCGAGGCCCAGGATTCCCGACTCGGCGAGGCCCTCGAGGATCGCCCGGACCTGGTTCGTCGGCCGCCAGGACCACTCGATCGCCGCCCGCGGTTCGATGTCGATCGACGACATCGGACCGGTCTCGCGGATCCGGGTCAGCAGCTCGTCCACGAGCTCGGCGTGGGTCGCGAAAGCGTCCGCCTCGTGGCGGACCCGTGAGCGGTCCCACGCGACCCGGTACCAGGGCAGCTCGGCCGTCGGCACGAGCGACAGGCCCTTGTTGTAGGTCTCGTAGAGGGTTCGCTCCTCGTACAGGAGCCGATCGGTCATCTCGCGTCGGTAGCCGGCGACGCGGGCGAGCAGCACCAGATCGTGGTTCCGACCGGCGATCTCGATCGGGTCGAACTGGATGGACCCGAGTCGGTCGAACACCGCGAGGACGCTCGCTTCGCCGGCGGGCAGGCTGCGCGGCGGCGCCAGCAGGTGGTGGAGCGCGAGGTAGCGCCGGGCGACGGCGCGACTGACCCGGCGCGTCTCCGTGGGGAGGGGGTCGGGCATATCGGAAGGATCGCCGGCAATCGCGTCAGCGGATGTCAGGTTCCCGCCTCCAGGATCTCGAGGAGTCGGTCGACGAAGGGGACCTGGGTCGGCTTCAGTCGGCGCCGCGCCTCAGCCGGAGAGAACCATGCCACGCGGTCGATCTCCGCGAATGACTGGCGTCGCCCGCTGCGTGGCGGCCACTCCATCTCGAATTCGTTGGACACTGCCGCTGCCGGGTCGAGGTCGCCCTCGATCGCCCAGGCGTGGACGACCTTGCCGCCCTTCTGGACGATCGTCCCGAGGGCGATCGGCGGCAGGCCGTCGGGCTGCGTGGCCGGCGCGGAATGGCCGGTCTCCTCGGCGAACTCACGCCGGGCGACGACGAGCAGATCGTCGTCGGGAGCGTCAGGCTCGCCCTTGGGGATCGACCAATGCCCCTCGTCGCGACGGGCGAAGAGCGGCCCGCCGGGATGACCGAGCAGGACCTCTGGTTCGTCCGACCCGGTGCTGTCGGTCGCGGTCACGCCGCGCCGAAACAGGAGGATGCCGGCGCTCTGTCGGATGGTCATCAGGGTCGATCGTAGCCGCCCGGCGCCTTCTCGACGCAGGCGCGACCCGGGGACGAGGCGGCTGCGATGGACCTGCAACCTCACGGTCCCGCGGGCCAGTCGGCGCGTGATGGGCGCCGCGGCACGCTAGGTCCACGCACGCTCAGGAGAGGAGCCCCCAATGCCTGATATCTCCCTGCCGGAGATCCACCTCCCGGACTTCAAGCTGCCGGAAGGACTCCGCGACATGAACCGTCACGACATCCAGACCGCCATCGGCGACCGCCTTCCGAAGAAGATCGAGATGCCCGACGTCGACCTCTCGAAGGTCGACCTGCCCAAGGCCGTCGAGGATCGCCTGAACCGGATCGAGAAGGCGATCAACAACGTCGATCTGCCGAAGGCGATCGAGGATCGGATGCCCGGCCGGAAGCGGACGAACCCGATCCTGCCGGTCGCGGCGTTCCTCGCCGTCGGCTCCATGATCGCCGCCGCGTGGTGGCTGATCACGTCCCCCGGCGCAACAACCAAGGTCCGCGAGACGGCCGACCGGATCAAGGCCAAGGTCACCGGCCAGGAGACCGGCATGGTCCGCTATGACGACGACGCTGATCTCGGCAGCCTCCTGCCCGATCCGAACCAGAACCGTCCGGCCGTCGAGGCCGAGACGTGGCCCGACACGTTCGCCGACCTCGGCGAGACGGTCGCCGCCGGGAACGGCTCGACGACGGAGCGCCCGGCCGGCGTCTGACCCGATCCTCGGCCGCGGTCACGACATCACGGCTGAGCAATCCTGAGCGCCGGCTCGTCCGGCGCCCGTCCACCACGCGACGACGACTCGGCTCCCCCCGGGTCGTCGTCGCGTTTCCGCGCCCGGCCCTCAGGTCGGCCCCGGTCGGTCGTTGATGGCCGCGAGGATCGAGGACTCGAGCTGGAGGATCCGCTGCTCGAGGGCGCGGACCTGGG
>JANLYK010000600.1:0-2571 GCA_031365595.1 Chloroflexota bacterium
CGACGTGACCCGCTGGCCGCCGCGGACGCTCTGGAGGGCGCCCAGGACGGCCTCGCGGCCGGCGCCGTGCTTCTCGAGCAGGAGGCCATCGCCGCCGCCCAGACCGCCGCCGCCGGCCTCGAATCGCCCGTCCTCGACGCCGAGCACCTGCTCCACGCCCTCGTCGAGCCCGATGACGGAGTTCCCGCCGAGACCCTGCGCCGGCTCGGCGTCGACCTGCCCGCGTTCCGCGACGAGCTCGCCGGGATCCTCGGCAAGCGCGCCCGGATCCGGGGCGGCTCGCTGTCCCTCGACCCGCGCGCCAAGCGGGTTCTCGAGCTCGGCGAGCAGGAAGCCCGCCGGCTGGGCGACGAGTACGTCTCGACCGAGCACCTCCTCCTCGGCGTCCTCGAGGTCGGCGGCGATGGGCGCCACCTGCTCGAGAAGCACGGCGCCGGCCGCGAGGCCGTCCTGGGCGCCCTCCAGAGCGTCCGCGGCGGCCAGCGGGTCACGTCGCCGAACCCCGAGGGGACCTACGCCGCCCTCGAGAAATACGGCCGCGACCTGACCGCCGAGGCGCGGGCCGGCAAGCTCGACCCGGTGATCGGGCGCGACGAGGAGGTCCGCCGCGTCGTCCAGGTCCTGAGCCGGCGAACGAAGAACAACCCGGTCCTGATCGGCGAGCCCGGCGTCGGCAAGACCGCGATCGTCGAAGGCCTCGCCCAGCGAATCGTCCGCGGCGACGTGCCCGAGGGGCTGAAGGACAAGCGGGTCATCTCCCTCGACCTCGGTGCGGTCATCGCCGGGGCCAAGTTCCGGGGCGAGTTCGAGGAGCGCCTGAAGGCCGTCCTCAAGGAGATCAAGGACTCCGAGGGCCAGGTCGTCCTGTTCATCGACGAGCTCCACACCGTCGTCGGCGCGGGCGCCGCCGAGGGCGCGATGGACGCCTCGAACCTGCTCAAGCCGATGCTCGCCCGGGGCGAGCTCCACACGATCGGCGCGACGACGCTCGACGAGTACCGCAAGCACATCGAGAAGGACGCCGCCCTCGAGCGCCGCTTCCAGCCGGTCCTCGTCGACGAGCCGACCGTCGAGGAGACGATCTCGATCCTGCGCGGCCTGCGTGAGCGCTACGAGGTTCATCACGGCGTCCGCATCACGGACTCCGCCCTGGTCGCCGCCGCAACCCTCAGCCAGCGCTACATCACCGAGCGATTCCTGCCCGACAAGGCGATCGACCTGGTCGACGAGGCCGCCTCGCGCCTCCGGATGGAGATCGACTCGATGCCGGTCGAGCTCGACGAGGCCGAGCGTCGCCGGGTCCAGCTCGAGATCGAGCGCGAGGCCCTGCGCAAGGAGACCGACGAGGCCTCGAAGGCCCGCCTGGCGGCGCTCGAGAAGGAGCTGGCCGACCTCGAGGAGTCGACCGGTGCGCTCCGCCAGCGCTGGGAAGCCGAAAAGGCCGCGATCGCCGCGATGCGGGCGACCAAGGCCGAGCTGGAGCAGGTCGCGCTCCGGATCGAGCAGGCCCAGCGCGAGACCGATTACGAGACCGCCGCCAAGCTCCAGTACGAGACCCTGCCCGCGCTCCAGAAGCAGTTCGACGAGCAGTCGGCCGCGCTCACCGCGCTCCAGGGCCCGGGCTCGCTCCTGCGCGAGGAGGTCAGTGCCGACAACATCGCCGAGATCGTCGCGGCGTGGACCGGGATCCCGGTCACGAAGCTGCTGGAGGGCGAGCTCGAGAAGCTCGTGAAGATGGAGGAGCGTCTCCATCTCCGGGTCGTCGGCCAGGACGAGGCGATCGAGGCCGTGTCGGATGCGGTCCGCCGGGCGCGGTCCGGGCTCGGCGACCCGAAGCGGCCGCTCGGTTCCTTCCTGTTCCTCGGCCCGACCGGGGTCGGCAAGACAGAGCTGGCCCGCGCCCTCGCCGAGTTCCTGTTCGACGACGAGAAGGCGATGGTGCGGCTGGACATGAGCGAGTACCAGGAGAAGCACACCGTGTCGCGGCTGGTGGGCGCCCCGCCGGGGTACGTCGGGTACGACGAGGGCGGGCAACTGACCGAAGCCGTCCGCCGCCGCCCGTACTGCGTGATTTTGTTCGACGAGGTGGAGAAGGCCCACCCGGACGTGTTCAACGTGCTGCTACAAGTGCTGGACGACGGCCGCCTGACCGACAGCCAGGGTCGCGTGGTGGACTTCAAGAACGCGCTGGTCATCATGACCTCGAACATCGGCAGCCAGGTGATCTTGCAGTACAAGGGGTCGAACATCGGCGAGGTGTACGACCGGATGAAGAACACGGTGCTGACCGAGCTGCGGAAGCACTTCCGCCCCGAGTTCCTGAACCGGGTGGACGAGACCATCGTGTTCCACTCGCTGACGGAAAAAGACCTGATGAAGATCGTGGACATCCAGTTGGTGCGACTGCGGGAGCGGCTGGTGGATCGCAAGATCACCCTCACCCTGACGGACGCGGCGAAGAAGCACGTGGTGAAGGTGGGGTACGACCCGAACTACGGCGCCCGCCCGTTGAAGCGGACGCTCCAGAAAGAGATCGAAACCGGGTTGGCCAAGCGGATGCTGAATGGCGAT
>JANLYK010000480.1:0-4136 GCA_031365595.1 Chloroflexota bacterium
GACGCTCCAGCGCGGCACCCGGATCCTGCACCTGCTCGACGAGCTCGAGGCCGGCAACGTCCCGGACGACGACTTCGTGGCCGGCGGCGAGTCGCTCCCGACGCCGGCGCCGCTGAAGGCGACCGAGCCCTCGATGGGCGAGGGTCTCGGCGGCGCAGCTGCCGACCTGGCCGCGGCCGCGGCGCGCGAGGATGCGGCTCGCAATCGGGACCAGCCGCGCCGAACCTTCCGTCCCGGCTCCCGGACGAACCGGACCGTTCCCGGCAAGCGCCGCCGATGATCGACCTGACGCCTTGGCTCGCCGCCGTTCCTGACGGGGTCGTGGAGCGCCTGACGGCGGCGCGCCGCGTGCTCGCGGTAGGCCACGAGAACCCCGATGCCGACACGCTCGGCGCGACCCTCGCGATCTGCCGGCTCGTCGAGCGCGGCGGAGCGCAGGCGACGGCCGTGTTCGCGGACCCGGTGCCGCCGCTCTACGACTTCCTACCGGATGTCGGTCGCGCCCGGACCGATCCGGACGCGGCGATCGACTACGACCTGCTGGTGGTCTCGGACTGCGGCTCGCTCGATCGGATCGGTGCCGTCCGGGGCCGGCACGCCGAGCTGTTCGAGCGGTTGCCCCGGATCGTCATCGATCATCACGCGTCCAACGACGGCGCCGGGGACTTCGACTGGATCGAGCCCGGCAGCGCCGCGACCTGCGAGATGGTCACGCTCCTGGCGGCGCGCCTCGGCGTCCCGCTGGACGACGGGGACGGGGCGCTCGCCGCGAACCTGATGGCCGGGATCGTCATGGACACCGCAACCTTCGCCCATCCCAACGCCACGCCGCGGACGCTCGCCGTGTCGGCTGCACTGGTCGAAGCCGGCGCGCCCCTGTCCGACATCTCGCGCCGCCTCTACCGCTCCAAGCCGGATGCCCAGCTGAAGCTGTTCGGACGGGTGTTGGACCGGCTCGAGACCGCGGCCGGCGGCCGGATCGTCCACTCCAGTCTGTTCGACGCCGACCTGGTCGCGACGGGGGCGATCGCGCCGCACTCCGAGGGGATCATCGACCTCCTCGCCCAGTCCGACGCGGCCGAGGTCGCGATCCTGTTCAAGGAGGCGGGGGAGGGGACCCGGATCAGCGTCCGGACGAAGCCGGGCGGGGTCGACGCCACAGTCCTGACGGGGCGGTTCGGCGGCGGCGGGCACGCTCGCGCGGCCGGGGCGACGATCGGCCTTCCGGTCGTCGACGCGCGTCGGGCCGTGCTCGCCGAGGCCGACGCTCTGGCCGGCGCGGTTACCCGCTGAGCGGCGCCGGTCGATGAGTCTCGACGGCATCCTGGTGGTCGCCAAGCCGGTCGGGCCGACGTCGCACGATGTCGTCGGGCTGATCCGGCGGCTGGCCGCGACGAAGCGGGTGGGCCACGGCGGAACGCTCGATCCGTTCGCGGGCGGGGTCCTGCCGATCTTCCTTGGCAAGGCGACCCGGCTCGTCGAGTACCACCTGGGCGATCGGAAACGCTACCGCGCGACCGTCTGCTTCGGCGCATCGTCGACGACGGACGACCTCGAGGGCGCACTCACGCCGGCTGCCGGGCCGGCGCCCGATCGCGCCGCGGTCGAGGCGGCATTCGAGCGCTTCCGCGGTCCGATCGAGCAGCGGCCCCCGGCGTATAGCGCGATCAAGGTCGCCGGACGTCGGGCCTATGCACTGGCGCGGGCGGGGCAAGTGGTCGAGCTCGCCCTGCGCTCGGTCACGATCCATGCCCTCGACCTCGTCTCCTGGGACGAGGCGACGCAGGGCGAACCGGTAGCGGTGATCGACGTCGAGTGCTCGGCCGGCACGTACGTCCGGTCGCTTGCCCGGGACCTGGGCGAGGCGGTCGGATCGGCGGCTTATCTCGGGGCGCTGACCCGGACGGCGAGCGGTCCGTTCACCCTCGAGATGGCCCGCGACCTCGACGCGATCCGGGCGGCCGCCGCCGACGGTCCCGACGCGATCGCCGCCGCTCTCCTGCCGGTCGATGCCGGGCTCGACCTGCCGACCGTCACGGTTCCGGACGGGCTGTTCGTCGCCCTCGGCCGAGGCCAGGCGATCGGCGTCCCGAACGGCACCGAGCCGCTCCCGGCCGATCAGCCCATCCGCCTCGTGGACGCGGACGGCCGCCTCCTCGCGATCGCCCGATTGGATGGGACCAAGCTCGCCCCCGACAAGGTCCTGATGGACGCCCCGTCCGGCGTCGAAGCCCCGGCCTGACCCAGCCGATGCGCCAGGTCATCGGACGTGCCGGGCTGATCGCGGACGATGGCCCCCTGCTCGTTGCTGTCGGCGTGTTCGATGGGCTCCACCTCGGCCACGCCTGGCTGCTCGAGCACCTCGTCCGGGAGGCGAAAGCCCGCGCCGCTCGACCGGCGGTGATCACCTTCGACGCCCATCCCGACGCCGTCCTGCTCGGTCACGCGCCGCCCCTGCTGATGGACCCGGCCGAGCGCATCGAGCGCCTCGCCGCGGCCGGTGTCGAGGTCGTCGTCATCGAGCACTTCGACGAGGCGCTCCGGCAGACGACCTATGACGACTTCCTCCACGGAATCACGGGCCGTTGCGGCCTTGTCGGGATCGTCATGACGCCGGACGCAGCCTTCGGCCACGAGCGGGCGGGCACCCCGTCGGCCGTCGCGGAACTCGGCGATCGGGACGGATTCGAGGTCGTGGTCGTCCCACCGTTCGCCCTCGACGGTCGCGAGGTGCGCTCGTCGGACATCCGAGCGGCCATCGGCGCCGGCGACCTGGCCACGGCAGAACGGCTATTCGGCCGGCCGTATGCCCTCGTCGGAGTGGCCGACGAAGCCGGCCGCATCGCGTTCGAAATGCCCGTGGCGCTGCCCCCGCCCGGCCGGTACGCGGCGATGCCAAGTCCCGTAACCGTCGCGGACGGCATCGTGATGCTGGGCGATCATGGGCCCGTAGGCCGAATCAGGATCGTGTTCGACGCCACCTGAGGTCGGTAACGCCTCGGCTCGGTGGCTCTGAGTCACAGGGCGGGTCAACTGGGCCCGGTGCACGAGGCGCTTGATCGGGATCGCGGACGTTGTCGAGCGTGCCAACGCCCGATCTGACTCATCCGCCGAGTCAGACGTCCACGACCTGACCGCCCTCACCGACTGAGGCGAGCCGGGCGGTGATCCGCCTCCAGCATCAACGTGCAACGACTGAGCGTGGTCGAATCACCCATCACGTGAAATCGAGCCGATCCTGCATTTCGGCCGCGCTCGTTCGTACGGATCTGATCCGCCGGGCGCATCCTGCCGGACCACGTGGCCCGGAGCCGCGCTCGTTTGCCCGTTCGGCGGGACCCGTGCTACCGTTCGCCGGTCAAAGAAGAACAGACCAACACAGAAATCGTGTTCGGAGGAACGAGTGCCGCTCGCGCGGGAACAGAAGCAGGAGATCATGACCGGGTTTGCCACCAAGGAAGGTGACACCGGTTCGCCGGAGGTCCAGGTCGCGCTCATCACCGAGCGGATCCGGAGCCTGACCGACCATCTCCGCAGCTTCCCCAAGGACAACCATTCGCGTCGCGGCCTCCTCAAGCTCGTCGGCCAGCGCCGTCGCCTTCTTGCCTATCTGATCAAGAAGGACAACACGCGCTACCGGACCGTCATCGGACGGCTCGGACTCCGCCGCTAGCGTCACCCGCACGGGACCCCGGGACATCCGGGGTCCGTTCGCATTCGACGCTCAGTCACGCAGAGACGGCTGACCTGCCGACAGGTCGCACCCTCCTCCACGACCAAGGAGGAACATTCCCTTGTCTCAGACATTCGAGACACAGCTCGGTGGCAAGACCCTGACCATCGAAACGGGCAAGCTCGCCCGACTCGCCGGCGGCGCCGTCACCGTCCGCTACGGCGATACCTTCATCCTCGGGACCGCGAACCGGTCCGACCCCCGACCCGGCCTCGATTTCTTCCCGTTGACGGTCGAGTTCGAGGAGCGGATGTACGCCGCCGGCAAGATCCCGGGCGGCTTCATCAAGCGTGAGGCGCGCGCCTCGGAGGCGGCCACCCTCGCGGCCCGCCTGACCGACCGCCCGATCCGCCCGCTCTTCCCCGAGGGCTACAAGGACGACATTCAGCTCGTGATCACGGTC
>JANLYK010000623.1:0-1681 GCA_031365595.1 Chloroflexota bacterium
GATCGCCGACAGGACGATGATCGGGAGATCCGCCCGGCCCTTGATCTCGCGGGCCAGGGTCAGGCCGTCCATCTTCGGCATCATCATGTCGATGATCAGGAGGTCCGGCCAGCCGCTTTTCAGTCGGCGGAGCGCCTCGTCACCGTCGCGTGCCGTCTGGATCTGGAAGCCGTCGGCGCGGAGCTGGTCGGCGAGGAGGACGAGCAGGTTCGGGTCGTCGTCGACGATCAGGATCCGCGGCGGAGCCTCCTGACCCCCGGGACGGCCGCTCAGCATCGCCGGCTCCTCATGGCCCGAGGATAGCCGACGCCTATCGCCGCGCGGCGGGCGGTCGTGCCCCGCCACAGATCAGAGGCGCGGCCCGACCTCGGCCCGCCTTGGGCTCTGATCCATGTGCGCCATCAGATCGTCACGAACGAGCGGGCCCGAATCTCCCACAGGGCATCCACGAGCCGATCCTGCAAAGGGCCGACGCTCGTTCATCAAGATCTGATGGTTCGTATGGATCAACGATCTTGGGCGGTGGCTCGTGACACGCGGGATAAGCGGCGGATGATCGCTGACTGGTACACCGTGGCCAATGTCTACCCCGCCCCGCCGGTTGCAACTCCTCGACGTGGTGACCGAGACGGTCAAGACGGCTCGCCACAACGCGAATTGGACCCAGCGCGAGTTGAGTCGCCGGTCCGGTGTGCCGCAGGCTCACATCTGCAGGATCGAGCGGGGCGAGGTGAGTGACCTTCAGGTCGGCGTCGTGGACCGCCTGTTCGCGGCCCTTGGAGTTCGCTATTGGCTCGCCACGGATCTCCCGCATGTGATGCGGCCGCAGTCGGATTTCCTCCACGCGCGCTGCTCCGCCTACGTGTCGCGGAGGCTGGTTGCGAGCGGTTGGCTGGTCGAGCGCGAGGTCGAGATCGGGGGCGATCGAAGCCGCGGCTGGATCGACATCCTGGCCTTCCATCCGGACTCCGGCATGCTGCTTGTGATCGAGGTCAAGACCGAGGTCCATGATCTCGGCGCGATCGAGCGCTCCCTCAGTTGGTATCGACGCGAGGCGCTGCGCGCCGCCCGACGGCTTGGCTGGGACCCGCGATCCATCGGATCAGCGCTGCTGATCCTTCAGTCGCGCGTCAACGACGACCGGTCAATCGCCTCCAGCCACGTATTCGCGACGGGCTTTCCCGGTCGCGCGGCGGCGCTCCAAGCAGTGATCGACGGCGATGCCGGGCTGGGCGGCAGGCAATTTCTCGCCATGATCGACCCAAGATCCCGGCGGGCGGCGTGGCTGAGGGCGACGCGCTCCGATGGTCGACGGACGTCGGCGCCGTACGTGGACTACATCGACGCGGCGCGGCAGCTCGAGCGGCGGCCGACGGCTCGTGAGGCCGGCTGATCCCGACGGGACATCAGTTCGGGATGAATGAGCACCGTCATGTTGCTCATTCGGCTCATTGGCGTCGTTTCTGAAATTGGACCGTGCTCATTCATGACGAGTCGATGCTCGGAGTGGATCGCGGGGATCGCGGGGATCGCGGGATCGCGACCCTCAGGGCGCCTTCGGGTCGACGAACCGGCAGCGCTCGCGGATCGGGCACAGCTCGTGCTTGGGCCGGAGGGCCTGGCAGATCGCCCGGCCGTGGTGGATCAAGAGGACGTGGGTCTCGTACGTCCGATCCGGAGC
>JANLYK010000009.1:0-2201 GCA_031365595.1 Chloroflexota bacterium
TCACAAAGGCGAGATCCACGCCCTTGCCGGTGGCAACGGGGCCGGGAAGTCGACGCTGATGAAGATCCTCGTCGGCGTCTACACCCGCGACGGTGGCGCCTACGAGGTGGACGGCACCAAGGTCGATTTCCGCTCCGTCCACGATGCCCAGGCCGCCGGGGTCGGCATGGTATTCCAGGAGTTCAGTCTGGTTCCAACCCTGAGCGTGGCCCAGAACGTCTTCCTGACCCGCGAGGCCCGGACGGTCGGCGGTCTCATCGACGATCGGGAGATGGAACGTCGAACGCGCGAGCTGTTCGCCACGATGCACGTGGATGTCGACCCCCGCCGGCCGCTCGACGAGCTGCCCACGGCGTTCTGGCAGCTGACCGAGATCGCCAAGGCGTTGTCCCAGGACGCCCGGGTCCTCATCATGGATGAGCCGACTGCGGCCCTCGCCAAGACGGAGGCAGTCGAGCTGTTCGCACTGATGCGCCGGCTCAAGGAACGCGGCATCTCCATCGTGTACATCTCCCACCGGATGGAGGAGGTGTTCGATGTCTGCGACCGGATCACGGTTCTTCGCGACGGCCGAGCCGTCCTGACCGAGGAGCTGGCGAACCTGACGCCGGCCCGGGTCATCGACGAGATCATCGGTCGCAAGCTCGAGCATGCCCTCGAGTACCAGGCGCGGCAGGTCGGTGACGAGGTCGTCCTGGAGGCCCGCGGCCTGACCACCGCGGACAAGCTCAGCGGGATCGACTTCACACTCCGTCGCGGCGAGGTCCTGGGCCTGGCCGGCCTCATGGGGAGCGGCCGGACGGAGCTCGCACGGGCCCTGTTCGGCATTGACCCACTGACCTCGGGCGAGCTGCTCCTGAATGGGCAACCGATCCAGATCTCCAACCCGCGCGACGCGATGGCCCTCGGCGTGGCCCTGATCCCGGAAGACCGCCGCGCGCAGGGACTCATCCTCGACCACGCGGTCCGCGAGAACTTCCTGCTGCCCTTGCTGAGCCGGCTCAGCCGTGCCGGGTTCGTCGACGACGCTGAGGGTGATCGCCGGACGGATGCGTTCGTCGCTCGACTGTCGATCAAGGCGCGCTCGACCAGACAGCCGATCGGAACGCTGTCGGGTGGCAACCAGCAGAAGGTCGTCATTGCCAAGTGGCTTGGCATCGAGCCCCAGATCCTGATCATGGATGAGCCCACCGCGGGAGTGGACATCGGGACCAAAGGCGAGATCGTCGCCATGATCCGGGCGTTCGCCGACCAGGGCAACAGCGTGATCATCATCTCGTCCGAACTGCCCGAACTCCTTGCCGTCAGCGATCGCGTCCTGATTCTCCGGGACGGCCGCGTGGAGCGCGAGCTCGATCGGAAGGACATCCACCAGGAGGAGGAACTCCACCATGCCGTCCAAGGCGTAGAGGTGCACTGATGACCGAGCCGACGGCGCCCGCGGGTCGAAGCCTTGACTCGCTCAAGTCCTTCGACTGGCGGGCGTACATCATCTACATCGGATTGGCGATCGTCTTCGCCGTGTTCGCGATCTTCCTCGGTGACAAGGGGTTCCTGACCTCGACCAACCTGCTCAACGTTTTCCGCCAGACCGCGATCATCTCGATCATGGCCGTGGCCATGACGTTCGTGATCGGCGCCGGGCACATCGACCTGTCGGTCGGCGCGCTGGCCGGGCTGTCCTCGGTCACCACCGCCCTGTCGCTCGGGGCCTGGGGCCTGCCCCTGCCGGTCGCCGTGATCGTCGGCCTGACGACCGGGCTGGTCGTCGGTGCGGCCAACGGCTTCCTGGTGGCCTACGTCGGCATTCCCGCCTTCCTCGTGACCCTCGGCACCCTGGGCATCGTGAACGGCTCGGCGCAGTACATCAGCGATACGGCCCCGATCCCGATCCAGAACGACACGTTCACCTTCATCTTCGGCTCGGGCGATGTCGGTCCGATCCCGTCGCTGCTCATCTGGACGGCCGTCATGTTCGTCATCGGCCACGTCGTCCTGCGCAAGACGACGTACGGCCGGCGGGTGCTGGCGACGGGCGGCAACGCCGTCGCGGCCCGGTTCTCTGGTGTCGATACGCGGCGGATCACGTTCCTGGTCATGACGGTCATGGGCGTCACCGCGGGCCTGGCCGGAATGCTCTTCGCCGGCCGTCTTCAATCGGGCCGCTTCGAGTTCGGGGCCGGCGCCGAACTGTCGGTCAT
>JANLYK010000048.1:0-1641 GCA_031365595.1 Chloroflexota bacterium
GCTCCGCTGGGCGACCGGCCAATGGATCGATCGTACCGCTGGGCCCGTGCACTGACCAGCCCTTCGGACGTTGCAATTCGGAGCGTCGGCGCCGGATGGAGACGTGGGCTATTGGATCGGCGCGGCCTCTGCGCGATCGTCCCGGACGATGCGGCCGGCCTTGGCGACGACGACCGGTCGCTCCAGTTCCGCGACGGCGGCCAGCGGATCGCCGGCGACCGCGACGAGATCGGCGAACCGGCCCGGCACGAGGGAACCGACCCGGTCGGACCAGCCCATCAGTTCGGCTGCCGTGGAGGTAGCCGTCCGGATCGCGGCGAGGGGCGTCATCCCGGCCCGGACATACGATGCGAACTGGCGGGCGTTGAGGCCGTGCGGGTAAACGCCGCTGTCGGTCCCGAACGCGATCCGGACGCCGCGCGCGATGGCCTGGGCCATGACCGCCTCGGCCGCCACCTGGGACTCGCGCAGCTTGCGCATCGTGTCGGACGGCCAATCGGTCGGGCCGTCGGGGCCGAGCGCCCATTCGCCGTCGTACAGGTCGACGCTGAAGAACGTACCCGTGTCGGCGAGCATCGCGATTGCCTCGTCGTCCAGGTAGGAGCCGTGCTCCACGCTCCGGGCGCCGGCCCGGATCGCACGTTTTGCGCCCTCGGCGCCGTGGGCGTGGACCGCGACGTGGGTGCCGTACCACGATGCTTCCTCGACGGCGGCCCGGATCTCCGCCTCGCTCAGCTCGGGTGCCCCGGGCACGCCGCCGCGGGTCAGGACGGCGCCCGTGCCGATGCACTTGATCATCGTCGCCCCGCCGATCAGGAGGCGACGGACGCGCTCGCGGACTTCGTCCACGGAGCGGACGACCCCGAACCGGAGCTCCTCGGGGAGCGCGATGTCGCGGGCGAGCCCGACGACGTCGCCACCGCCCCACGGCGCGGTGATGAACGCGCCGGCGCACTGCATCCGGGGCCCGACGACGTCGCCGCGGTCGATTGCGTCGCGCAGGGCACAGTCCGTGAAGGCCCGGAAGGAGCCGAGGTCGCGGACCGTGGTGAAACCGGCCCGGATCGTGTCCCGGGCGTGACGGACACCGATCAGGACCTCCTCGGCGGCCGAGGTGGTGGTCGAGGGCACACCCGCGGTCTGGACGTCGCCCACGAGATGGGTGTGGACGTCGATCAGCCCGGGCAGGACGGTCAGGCCGGAGAGGTCGAGCTGGGCGGCGCCGTCGGGGATTCCGTCGTCCGCGCCGCCGATCGCCGTGATCCGCCCGTCGCCGTCGACATGGATGACGCGGTCGTCTGTGATCACCCCCGACTCGACGTCGAGCAGTCGCCCGCAGCGGATCGCGATCGCTCCAGGTGGCATGGTTCAACGATACGGGCCCCGCGCTGCTGCGGCGCCCTCGTGCCGGGCCGTGATCCGCGAGACGCATCACGCTTGCATGAGTGAGCGTGGCCGAATCGCCCGATCTGCATCGGAACGCGGTTTCTGCAAACCGGGCACGCTCATTCGTCCGGAGTTGATGTCTGCAGCGGATCACCGGCTGGCTTCCGCAGAACGAAGGTCTTGACTCTCGACCTGCCGGAGGGTTCAGGATGGGGTCGTGGACGGCGATCTGCTCTCGATCGGACGGTTCGCCCG
>JANLYK010000086.1:0-2129 GCA_031365595.1 Chloroflexota bacterium
GTGCTGGCGCCCAGGCTCAGAACCAGAGCCGCACCACAGAGCGCTGTCGCGATTCGACGCATGCGCTGACCTCCCTTGGTCGAGGTCGGTCTCGCCACTGGCTTTCGACGCGCGTCGGGGCGACCGCACATTGGGACGCCGCGTCGTGGAACTCCCCCGTGGCTCCCGCCACCTCTTCCGTCACCCGGATCATGCACGTCCGAGCGTGACTGCGCATCTGTCGAAGTGCAACCAGCGGTGTCCGTGCGCACCGGTCTTTCCGCCGCCCGAAGTGAGGTCGGGCCCGTCGTCAGGTCGCGGCGTGCGCCCGCTGGAAGTTGGCCTGGGCCATCCTTTCGGTGACGGCTGCCGCGGCAGGCCCTGCGACGGCTGCCAGGAACGTGCCCGCATCGACCCGGTAGCCCGTCACGTCGGAGATCGCCATGACCGTCGCCGTCCGCGGGCTCCGGCGCAGGAGCGCGATCTCGCCGACGCCGGCGCCGCGCCCGAGCCGGTGGATCGGCCGGCCGTCGACCTGGACCTCGATTTCGCCCGTCGCAACCACGACGAACGTGTCGCCGAGCTCGCCCTGGGTCATCAGCGCCGTCCCGGCCGGCGCCGCGATCGGCACGAGACCTGCCGCCAGGCGCTCGATCGCCGTCATCGGCAGGGCGGCGAATGCGGGGACCGCCCGGAGGAGCTCGACGACGTCCTCGTCGACGACCGCGATCCGCTCGGTTCGTCCGATCCGCCACCACATGACCGCGGCCAGGATCGGCAGGATCAGGCCACCCGCCACGAGCGCGCCGCGCGCCCCGAGCAGGAACAGGAACAACGGCGCGAGCAGGCTGCCGGACACCCCGCCGAGCCCGATGACCGACTCGAGCACGGACATCACCGGCGCCCGATCGTCGTTCCGGCAGCCGCGCTGGAGGATCGTGAACAGCGCGACGTCGTAGGTGGCGTTCGCCACGCCGATCACGATCATGGCAGCCAGGGCGACCGGGGCGAGCGGGGCGATCCCGATCGCGGCCAGCGGCAATCCCCAGAACACGAGGGCGACGATCTCCGTCCGGACCAGCCGCTCGGCGCGCGTGGAGGCCATCGCGAAGACCATGCCCATCAGCCCGCCGATGCCGAGGGCCGCGCTGAGCAGTCCCGGACCGGACTGGCCCATGCTCAGGAGGTCGATGGCGGCCACGACAACGAGCGCGTTGAGCAGCCCGCGGGTGACGACCTGGCCGTACGTGCCGGTGATCGTCCACGCGAGCACCGGGTTGGCCCGGACCACGCGGATCCCGTCGATGATGCGCAGTCGGCCCGCCGCGCGCCGCCCGCCGCCGGCGGGAAGCCGGCTCCCGCCTGAGGCGTCGGCCGCCTGCTCGAACCGGAGCCCGGCCGCGATGAGGGCCGTCGCGAGGAAGCCGACGGCCGCGACCGCCGCGACACCGGCGTGCAGGTTGACTGCCATCAGCAGCCCGGCGACGAACGGCCCGAGAAACGCGCCGAGTCCCTCGCCGGTCGTCCACGCGGTGTTCGCCGCGACCAGCTCACTCGGGCTCCGGGCGAGCGCCGGCATCAGGGTGACCTGGGTAGGACGGACGGGCGCGCCCGCGGACGCCGCAATCGCCGCCAGGACGAAGAGCTGGATCAGGAGGGTCTGGTTGTCGGCCATCGTGGTTCCGGCAGTTGCGATCGCGAGCGCGGTCAGGGCCGCACTGGCGCCGCGGATGAGCCCGACGGCCATGAGGATCCGGTCACCCCGGAAGCGCTCGACGAGGGTCCCCGATGCCATCCCGACGAACACGGCCGGGATGAGTCGGAGCGCGCCGAGCAGGCCTGCCGCGAGCACGCCGCCGCGGTTGAAGACGGTGACCAGGATCACGACGGTGAGTGCGGCATCGGCCGCGATTCCGAGCGTCCACGAGACACCCAGCCGGCGGATGCCGTCGTTGGCGAGGGCCTCGCGGACCGCGCCGACGGCCTTCCCGAGCGCCCCTCGGATGCCGCGCGGGCTCGGCGGCAGGCGCCCAGGCATGGGGTCGGGCGGCGCGAGGGACGCAGGGTCGTCGGGCACCGAGGTCTCCGAATGCGGTGGGCGTCTCGTACGGTACGCGGCCACGCGGCCCGCCGCGTCTCGTCGGCGCGTG
>JANLYK010000111.1:0-8872 GCA_031365595.1 Chloroflexota bacterium
CGCCTGTGGGGCCCGGCGCTCCACCCGATGTGCTCGTACCTCGCGAGCTTTCCGGCGGCCCTCGCCCACGCCTTCGTCGGGCGCTACTCGCGCCGGGGCGACGTCGTCCTCGATCCCTTCTCCGGCCGCGGCACGACCGTCCTCCAGGCATGCGCCGAGGGCCGGATCGGGGTCGGCAACGACCTGAACCCGCTCGCTCACCTGCTGACTTCGTCCAAGGTCGAGCCAGCGACCGCAGCCGAGGCCGCGACCCGCCTGGCCGTCCTCCGGATCGGCTGGGCTGCATCGTCGGCCGAGTGGCTGGCACTGTCCGCGGCCGTCCACGCCGAGACCGGCGACGCGCCGACCGTGCAGGTTCCGGGCGCCGGCTCGGGTGCCGGCAGCGGTGGCGCAGGCCCGGCAGCGGGAGTCGAGACCGTCCCTCCGGAGGTCGCTGTCGCCTTCCATCCGCGGACCCTCGCCCAGCTCCTCTTCGTCAGGTCGACCCTGCGCCGCGACGACCGGGTCGATCGCTTCCTCGCCGCCGCGATCACCGGCATCCTTCACGGCAAGAGCGCTTCCTATCTCTCCGAGCTGATGCCGAACACGTTCAGCATGGCCCCGCGCTACGTCCGCGACTTCGCCGCCCGCACCGCGTTTGCGTCGCCGGACCGCGATGTCTTCGGCGGCCTGGAGAAGAAGCTGGCCCGCCTTCATCGCGAGGCCCTGCCCCGGACGCCGGGGATCGCGCTCCTCGGCGACGCCCGGGACAGCGCCGGCCGCGCCAGGCTCGCACTTCGCGCCCGCGGCATGCCCGAGCGGGCTCGCCTCGTCGTCACCTCGCCGCCCTACCTCCGGGTCGTGAAGTACGGCTACTACAACTGGCTCCGGACGTGGTTCCTGGGCGAGGACGCGCGGGCGATCGACGCCGCCCTCGACGACGCTCACCACCGTGAGCCGTACCTCGTGTTCCTGCGCGAAGTCCTCGCCGACCTGCGCACGATCCTGGCCGATGATGCGGTCGTCGTCCTCGTGATCGGCGACGTCGAGACCGACCGCGGCCGGCCGCTCAAGGGCGCCGTGGGCCTCGCCGAGCGCGTCTGGGAGCGCGCTGCCGAGCCCGAGGGCTATCGCCTCGCCGGCGTCGCCCTCGACAACGTTGCCGCGGGCCGCAAGATGACGAAGCTATGGGGCGCCGAGGCTGGCCAGGCCACGAAGACCGACCGGATCCTCGTTCTCGGGGCGACCGAGGCGGGCCGCCGCCGGGCGCTTGCCGGAGCCGGCACTCCGATCGACTGGGACTGGCCGCCCAAGGGGCTTCGCTCGATCTGACCGTGCGGCGACGAGCTCAGGGTCGCGGCGCTCGTGGCGTCGCCGCGAGCGAGCGGCGCCTCGCTAGAATGCGGGCATGCAGCAGATGTATCACCCGTCGGACCTCGCCTCGATGGATCCCCTGGTCCTGATGAAGAACCTGGACCACGTCCGGATGACGAGCCGGCGGCTGTCGTACATCCTCCAGCAGCAGGTCCACCTGTACACCCCCGAGGCGAACCAGATCCGCGAGCAGATCGACCGCTACGTCGAGGCCGAGCGCCAGATCGAGGGCGAGATGGCCAGGCGCCGAATCCGCGCCTGAGGCCGCGAGACCCGCGGCCGGAAACGAGAAAGCCCTCACCAACCGGTGAGGGCTTTCCACTGCGTCGATACGACGCGACAAGCGCTCGTGTCGCCGATCAGGCTCCGGCGGGAACCGCGATCCTGATCGATCCCATCACCGGACCCGCGATCTCCGACGGCTCCGGTCGCTCGCGGCGAGTCATCTCGTCGGCAACCGCGCTTGCCTGGATCGCGGCGGCCGTCCGGCGCCTCCGCTCGTGATCCTCCTCGACGACCTGGGCCACCAACCCCGCGAGGGCCGGCATCTGGAAGAGTCCGAAGCCGATGCCGATCGCCGATAGGTCGTCCTGACCGTAGCCGCGATACAGCCCGCGGCCGGCGACGGCGCACATTTCGTCGTAGAGCTCGGGCCAGCCGACCCGTCGCCGGCGGTGGCAGAAGCGCACGAACTCGATCGCCTCAACCTCCGCTTCGGGACTGCTCCCGGCCGGCCCATGCTCGCCGGCATGCAATGGATCCATCGATAGCCACTCCTCCGGTCGCTCCTGGCCACGGCAACGCGCAGTCCTCGCCCGGGTGTGCCGACGGATGCGGTCGGCTGCGGACGTCCGTGGGGACCCATCGGCCAGGCTTCCGTCCCTCCCGGAGACCGCTCGGTGGCGCGATGGACCCCTATCGTAGGCTGCGGGTGGACCCGCGAGTAGGGGGTTTGTCCACCATCTCGTCCACCAACTTGTCCACATGAACATGCGTTCGGTGAACGCGTGGTCGGTTCCGCGAGGCGAACAGACCGCAGTGCCCGGCGCGCCCTCAGATGACCCGGCGGGCAACTCCGAGACCGGGTGCGTCGGCCAAGCGCCAACGGCAATCATCACCCAGTTCCAGGCCGCTGAACGGATCGGCGGCGAGGAGCAGATTGCCGTCGAGGTCGACCCAGTCGGCCAGCGACGCGACGGCCGCCGATGCCGCGATCGCGACCGACGTCTCCTCCATGCACCCGAGAAAGGTCCGGAACCCGAGCTCCCGCGCCCGGGCAAGCATGGCCTTCGCCGGTCCGACCCCGCCGCACTTGGCAAGCTTGACGTTCACCCCCGTGACAACCCCGACGAGTCCGTCGAGATCCTCGATCGTGACCGCGCTCTCGTCGGCGACGATCGGCAGGGACGACCGCTCCTGGAGCCAGCGCAACTGGTCGAGCCGGCGCGCCGGGAACGGCTGCTCGATGAGCTCGACCCCGAGACGTTCGAGCTCGGGCAGAAGGAGGACGGCGTCGTCCGGCTGCCAGCCCGTGTTCGCGTCGACCCGGAGCGGGCCGTCGTAGACCGCGCGGACGGCCTCGAGGGTGGCGAGGTCGGCAGGTCCGCCGCACTTGATCTTCAGGGCGGGAAACCGCGCCGCACGGCGGGCGCGCTCGGCGACGACGTCCGGCTCGTCGAGGCCGAGCGTGAAGTCCGTCGGCGGGATCGGGCCGGGCAGGTCGAGCAGGTCCGTGATCGACCGGCCGGTGGCCTTGCCGATCAGATCGTGGAGCGCGATGTCGAGCGCGCACTTGGCGCCGCCGTGATGGGCGATCGAACGGGCCATCGCCGCGCCGGCGACCTCGAGCCCGGCCGGAGTTGCCTCGACCTCACCGACGGCGTCGAGCAGGAGCGGAAACACCGCGTCCATGGTCGCGACGGTTTCACCGTAGAAACGGTCCGGATAGCCCTCACCGATGCCGACGACTCCAGGGAACCGATCATCCCGAAGCTCGATGATCACCGTGGTCACCGTATGGCCCGCATCGTGGTCAGAGCGGGCGATCCGGAACGGGTCGCGCAGCGCGAGACTCAGGACCTCGTGGCTGAGGTGGAAGGCCACGTCAGCGCCCGGCGACCCACGGCAGGGCCTCGACGGCCGATTCGATCCGGGCCCACAGCGGTCCGCCCCCGAAGCGCACCGGGTCGTCGACCGGCAGCCCGGTCTCGGCCGCCACCCGGTCGATCTCGGCCAGGGCGTCGGCGGGATCCGGGATCGCCGACGTGTTCAGGGCGATCGCGACGACTTTCGAGGGCGCAATCAGGCCGGCCACCCGCTCGTGCAGGTCGATGAACGGGCGCAGCTCGGCAATCGGGAACGAGGCCTCGGGCAGATGGTCGAAGTCGTGCTCCGTCTGCCCGGCCTTGTGGACGAGGACCATGGCCTGCGGCGTCGCCCCGTGGATCAGGGCCAGCGTCACCGACGAGTACGCGGGGTGATCGAGCGAACCCTGGCCCTCGACGATCACCCAGTCGCCGCGGCGCTCACCGTCCTCGACCATCCACTCGACCGTACCCTGCGCGAAGTCGCTGATCAAGCGGTCCACCGCGGCGCCCCAGCCCTCGATCATCATCCCGGTCTGGCCGGTCGGGACGAACGCGGTCGAGCGGCCGGCGGCCCGGGCGGCGGCGCGCAACTCGAGGGCCACCGACATCTTGCCGATCGCACAATCGGTCCCGACCGTCAGGATCACCCGCTTCCCCGCCCCGTGCCGCCGCCCAACGGAGGTTTCGTGGCGGTCCGGCGGCCGCCGGTAGTCGACGATCGCGGTCCCCGCCTCGCGAGCGGACGCGGCGAACTCGGGGTCATCGCCGAGGAACGTGTGCAGCCCGGAGTGGACGTCGAGGCCGGCCCGGATCGCGGCGAGGATCGTGCTCCGCCAGCTGGACGGCAGCCGACCGCCGGTCGGGGCGATGCCGATGAGCAGGGTGTCCGGCCGCGGGTCGCGAGCGAGCGCCTCGTCGAGCGTTGCGACGATCGGGATGTCGTGGCCGGGCAGGATCGACGACACGTTGCCGCCCGCCTGGGTCGAGTCGATCACCGCTCGCACGTCGTCGGGCCCGAACCGGATCACCCCGACGGCGGTCTTGCCGTGGTGGAAGCCGAAGTTGCCCTCAGCGAGGACGGCGAGGCGGCGCGGCGCGCTCGTGGACGGAAGCGATCGATCGTTCACGTCTCGAAGTCTACGGAAACGCCCAGGCCCCTGGGTCACGATTCGCCGATCGGAGCATCGAGGAATGAACAGTTCGACTACCGGGATCGCTCTATTTACTGACCGGTCCACTGTGGGCCGATCGATACGGACCGGAGGGGCGGGTGCAGGACGGACTGGTCGAGCAGGCGCAACGGGGCGACGCGGAAGCGTTCGACTCCCTGGCGCGCATGGTCGGCGACCGATGCCTGGCGATCGCGGTGCGGATTCTCCGCGATATCGACCTGGCCGAGGACGCCGTCCAGGCCGCGTTGATCACGGCCTGGATCGAGCTCCGCACCCTGCGCGACCCGACCCGCTTCGAACCGTGGCTCCACCGCATCCTCACCAACGCGTGCTACGCCGAGGCCAGGCGTCGCAGGCGATGGTCCGAGGGCCTGCGGATCCTTCCCGTCGCGGGCGCGTCAGCGTCCGACGACTACCTCACCGTGGATGATCGCGATCTGCTCGAACGAGCCTTCCGGAGGCTCACCACGCAGCAGCGCGCCGTCCTCGTCTTCCACCACTACCTCGGGCTGTCGATTGCCGAGGTGGCCGCGCGAACTGATCTTCCCGTCGGGACCGCGAAGTCCCGACTGCACAACGCGACGCGTGCGCTCCGAGCCAGCATCGAAGCTGACGCCCGGGGCAGCGCGCCTTCCCAGGAGCGACCCGCATGAACGCGCATCGAGACCCCGATCGCCTGATCCAGCACTTCCTGCGCGAAGGCGCGGACCAGTTGCCGGACCAGGTCTACGACGCGGTCCGCTCCGAGATCGACCAGCAACGACAGCGGGCCGTCGTCGGCACGTGGAGGATGCCCACCATGAACAAGTTCTTGCCTTTCGGCCTCGTGGCCGCCGCGGCGGTCGTGGCCCTCGTCGTCGGTACCCGGCTTCTCGGGCCTCCCGCGCCTGGAGAAGTCGGCGGGGTCCCATCGGCCCAGCCGTCAGTCGCGCCGTCGGCTACGGCGGCGCCGTCCATCGCCCCGCCATCTCCGTCGGTCGCCGGGCGCGCACTGGGCCCGTACGTCTTTACCGGCGTCGGCGGGCCGACGATCACGGTCACGATCCCGGCCCCCGGCTGGGATGGCGACGGCGGAACCCTCGTCAAGAACGACAACGCCGATCCTCCGGGCGGCGCTGGCATGATCGGGCCCTGGTACGGCCCGCTGTACGTGTATGGCGACCCGTGCCGATGGTCAACCACGACGCCGAAGACCCCTGCCACCACGGTCGATGAGATGGTCGCGGCCCTGAGGGCTCAGAAGTCGCGCGATGCGTCGGCGCCGATGGACATCACCGTCGACGGCTACTCCGGCAAGTCGATCACCCTCCACGTCCCGGATGACGCCGTGTTGAACGACTGCGACGGAGACAAATTCGGGAGCTGGCAGGCGGCGGCGGTCGCGACCGACGGTCCTGAGCGCTACAGCCAGGGTCCGGGTCAGATCGATGAGCTGGTGATCCTCGACGTGGCCGGGAAGCTCATGGTCTTCGATGCCGCCCACTACAAGGGAACGCCGGCCGGAACTGTCGCTGAGTTGCACGCGATCCTCGATTCGATGACATTCCAGAAGTAGACGAAGCAATCGACCACGTCCCATATATCGCGGGCGGCCGGCCGGGCCGCCCGCGAACCTCAGCGTGAGGGGCCTCACCCATGACCTCCCCGCGAGCCGTCCATCGCACCTGGTTGGGCGCGGGGGTGCGGGCCACCCTCGTCGCGATTGTCTTCATCACGGGCTGCGGTCCGGCCGGCACCGGTTCGCCATCGGCTTGGACATCGTCGGCGAGCAGCGCCCCGGCGCCGAGCGCTGCCGTCAGCTCCGGCACGCTCGGTTCCGGAAGCCTCGTCCTTGTCGGCCGGATCTTGACCATGGACACACCGCGCGTCGCGGAGGCGCTGTTTATCAATCAAGGCCTGGTGGCCGCGGTCGGCACCCGCGACGAGGTCCTTGCACGCGCCGGTGAACAGGTGCCGGTCGTCAACATCGGCGCGAACGTCGCCTACCCCGGGTTCATCGACGCCCACGCCCACTGGATCGGCGACCGCGACTACTACGGTCTGGGCACGCCGGCCGAGGCGATCGACGCGGCGATCACGCGTGGCTGGACCTCGATCTCGGAGCAGTGGATCGACCCCGAAAAGCTGGGCCTGCTCCTGGGCCTTGCCTCCGACGACGCTCTCCGCCTGCGCGTCGACGCCTACCTCGCCCTGAACTTCCGCACGGACTTTCTGGGGGACTGGTACATGTCACGGGTGCCCGGCCCTATCGACGACCACCTGCGGGTCCAGGGAGTGAAGATCCATCTCGATCATGGCCTGGGCGGAGAGCTGAACTGGAAGCCGGCCGACCTCACCGCAGCGATCGGCCGGGCGGACGCCGCCGGCTGGCAGGTCTCGGTCCACAGCGCGAGGTCACGGGCTATGGACCTGGCCCTCGATGCCTTCGAGGCGGCACTCGGAACCACCGGGCCGAATCCGCTCCATCACCGCATCGAACACGCGGTCCAGGTGACCGACGACCAGCTGGCCCGCCTCGCCGCGATGGACCTCGCGACGGTGATCCACCTGGACGGCGCCGCCGACTGGGTCCTGGACGATGAGTACCGGGCCCAGTTCGAGCGAGACGAACCCGAGGCGCAGATCAAGTGGGTCGCCCGCTGGCGCGACTTCGTGGACGCCGGACTGCACGTCGCGTCGGCGACCGACGCGCCGTGGACGTTCCCCGACTTCAAGTTGACCGCCGACATGGGCCGGCCCGTCGACCAGATCGCCGCCGGGATGGATGGGCGGACTCGGACGAACGCGGAGACTCCGGCGTGGTTACTCGACCAGCTCCTGACCGCCGAACAGGGCTTGAGGGCCGTGACGCTCGATGCCGCGTGGGCCCTGGGCGACGAGGCCCGACGCGGCCACCTGGCGCCGGGGACGCTGGGCGACGTCACGATCCTGAGTGGCGACGTCACGGCTGCCACGCCCGACGAGATCCGGGCCATGGAGGTCATCGCGACCATCGTCGGCGGGATCCCTGCTTGGTGCGCGGACCCGAAGGTGTGCGCCCCCTAGCAACGACAAGGCCCGATCCGGACGTGGATCGGGCCGGCGAAGGGCGAGATTGGTACCGCATACCGGATTCGAACCGGTGATCTCCGCCTTGAGAGGGCGGTGTCCTGGGCCTCTAGACGAATGCGGCTCCGAGCGGCGGCGACGGACAGGTCGCGCGGCCGGATCGGGATGATAGCAACGGAGCCGGATCGTCGCCACCAAGCGGAGGGCCCGTCCCGGCCAGCGATCAGAGGCGGTGGGCCTCGAGGAACGATCGGATCGCGTCGGCGACCTGCTGGTGGCTCTGCTCGCCGACCATCAGGCCGTAGTGTGAATGGGCCCCGAATGGCTCGTACTCCGCACCCAGCCACGTTGCGACCTGTTCGGCCACCGGCTCGGCGACGATGCGATCGAGGCCGGCCCCGATCACCAGCCGTGGGATCTCCGCGAACGGCCGCGGGTCGACCGCGATGCCCGACACGACCGCTCGCATGGCCCGCCCGCTCTCGTGTGGCTTCTGACCGAGCAGGTGCTGGATCCGTAGGACATCGCCGATCGTCAGGTCGCGATGGTCGCGCTGGAGCTTCTCGGGCAGGGTCGACCAGCCGATCCGGCCGCGACCGTAGACGTCCGGAATGTCGCGGAGTTCATGCGGCTGTGCCGGGGGCCGCAGGGCGGCGGGCGCCTCCGGGGCGAGCAACACAAGACCGCCGAGCGGAACCTGCTCCGCAGCCTTGAGGGCCAGAAGCGCGCCAAGCCCGTGCCCGATCACGACCGTCGTCGCGCCCAGCCGATCCAGCGCGCCGGCCACATCGCCGACGTACGTCTCGAACGTGATCTCGGCCGGGTCCGTGGTCCGCGACCAGTAGTGATTCTGGAGATTGAGAGCATGTCCCTCCCAGCCGCGCGACGCGAAGTAGCCGAGGAACCGCTCCCACAGCCACGAACCGGTCAGCTCTCCGTGCACGAAGAGCAGCGGCTTGCGGCGCGATCGGCGCTCGGGCAGCCACGACTCGATGTAGACGCCGCGGTCGTGGAGCTCGATCTCGTCCTTGCGGACGGGCCGCCCGTTGGCGGACGGGACCTGCGCCCGGGCGAGGATCTGATCGGGCGTCGACTCGGTCATCGGCTCACCATTCGTGCGGGTTGATCAGAAGGCCGGTCAGGGCCTTCGGGTAGAAGTAGGTCGACTTCTGGGGCATCACGTCGCCTTCGCCCGCGACCGCGGCGATCGCA
>JANLYK010000116.1:0-2018 GCA_031365595.1 Chloroflexota bacterium
GGCGCTCGCCGCTGCGGGGTCGCAACCAGGGCGCGGTAGATGCCGTCCACCAGCTCGGCCGGCGGCTGGACACTCCGGGGAGGGGTGAGGGCGGCTCGGATGAGCGCGTCGCGGTCGGTGCCCGTCATCGTCGCTCCACCTCCAGCGCCCGGGTGAGCGCTCGCCGGGCGCTCCAGAGGCGCCACTTGATCGTGCCGACAGGGCTTCCCAGGATCTGCCCGATCTCCGCCAGCGGGGTGCCCTCGACGTAATGCAGCACGAGCAGCGAGCGGACCGTCGGGTCGAGGCGCACGAAGGCACGCCGGATCAGGTCGGTCTCGGGCAGCGTCTCGACGCCGCTCCGGGTCGCGTAGGAACCCGCGTCGTCGTCGGCCAGACCCTCGACGTCGATCTCGCGGACACGAACCCGTCGTTCCCGGCGGAGCAGGGAGCGGCAGGCATTGACGAGGATCTGCGACAGCCACGCATCGAACCGCTCGCGATCGCGGAGGCGAGGCAGCTCGCGCCAGGCGTGGACGCTCGCATCCTGCACGGCGTCGCGTGCGTCGGACTCGCTGCGGGTGATCGCAACGGCCATCCGAAACAGACGCGCCAGCCTCGGCCGGAGGAGGACATCGAAGGCGTCGACGTCGCCGGCGGCCGCCAGCTCGAGCAGGCGGGCATCGGAGACCGGGGCCGACGTCGCCGCCGCCCCGGTCCCTCCAGCCCAACCCGCCCTGGTCATCGCGTCAAGATCCACATCTCCCTCGGGCCGGATCGCGTGCGCGTCCGCGCGGCTATGACCCCGGCAGCGCCAGCGCGCGAACGACCGGCGGCTTGTTGTAGAAGGTCATGTACAACCGGTCGCCGGCTGGATCGAGAGCGATCCCCTCGCCGCCGTTCGGCCAGACGTGGAGCAGCTTCCCGGTTGCGTCGAGCTGGATCAGGTGCTCGTACTCGAACGCAGCGCCGCCACTCGTCGAACTGGCGACGAAGATCTTCCCAGATGGACTCACAGCGATATCGGTGGCGAACATGACGACCTTACCGATGTCGACGGCCAACGTCCGGCTGCCGTCGGGAGCAAACCTGACGAGCAGCGTGGAGCGCTGGTACGCGGCGACCACCGATCCGTCGGCGCCGACCGCCATGTACGGCCCGACATCCTCGGCGGCGGTCCTGATGAACTTGCCGTCCGCGTCGAAGACCCGGACAGCGCCTGGTCCATCGTCGTAGACGTAGACGTTTCCGACGCCGTCGGTCTCGATCCCGATCGGCAGGACAAATTGGCCGTCCTCCGTTCCGAACGAACCCCAGGCCCGGACGAAGGTGCGGTCCTTGTCGAACTGCTGGACCCGGTAGTTACCGGTGTCGGCGACGTAAAACCCACCGTCTGGCCTGAACGCGATCGCCCCGAAACCACCCTCGCCGTCGGTGAGCTTGAACTGGCCGTCCCCGCGGCCGGGTGTGCCCCAGGTCTCGGTGTAGGTACCATCCCGGTCGAAGATCCAGAACACGTTGGCGAAGGACGATGCGGCCCAGATCCGGCCGTTCGGATCGACGGCCGGGCTCCATGTGGACCCCCGTTCCTTCGCCGGGCCGGCCTGCTCCCAGAGCACCGCAAGCGCGGGCTCGAGCGCCATGCTCGGGGCCGCCATCGGCGACGGGCCGGCTGACGCCGAGGCGGCCGAAGCCGTTGCCGTTGAGCTTGCCGCCGCCGGGGAGCCGCTATAGGTCGGTTGAGAACCTTGAGCGGCCCGGCTCGCAGGCGGTCCGGTCGATCCACAACCGGCCAGCGCGAGCACGACGATCGCCGCCGATGCCAGCCGCCAGGCGGCAGTCGTCCTGGAACGTGTCATGTGGTTGACCCTCATCACTGCGGCGAGTCTTCGTGACCCACGTCCATGAGTGCGACGCTCGCCGAAGTCGTCGGGTTGGCCCGAAGTTCTCGCCGTCAGCTCGATCCTGCGATCGCGTACAACGTTCCGACTCCGGTGCAAACGACCAGGTAGCCGTCGACGATCGTCGGAGAGTACGGG
>JANLYK010000499.1:0-1517 GCA_031365595.1 Chloroflexota bacterium
ACGTCCTGCCCGGTGACGCCGACCCGGCGCTCTTCCACCAGGTGCCCGCCCGCTGAGTCCGTCGCCGGCCCGCGGCGCTCCACCCGTCCCGCAGCGTCCGCCGACCGCATCCCGCGGCGCGTCCCCGCGGCGCGTCCCCGCCGAACTGGCCAGATATTCAAGCTCCAGGGACTGTTAGGGCGCCTTCCGTCGCCGTTTCGGGCGTCCGATGCGCGTTTGTTAGTGCTCGAAGGCTAATTCCGGTCCGGAGTGGTGCTCGGACCTGCCGTAAGAGTCTCCGGGTGTGCGTCAGGCTCGGCGTTGCCCTCCATGCGAGGGTTCGTTCGATCCGACGGGTGGCTCATCCCTGGGTTCGCCGGCCGCTCGCGGCCTGGCCGGATATTCAAGTGCCCCCGTCGGGTCGGGCGAGCGGGCCGGCCATGGCTTCATAGGAGCGTGGCTTCACTCAACGCACATCTGCCTGACCGGCCCGCGCCAATCGTATCGGTCCACTGCGGAGGCGAACATGAGCGCGATCGGCATCGACACCCACAAGGACAGCTTGGCGGCTTGCGCCGTCGACGGGCTCGGCGGCGTCCTGGCGGAGGCGACGTTCGCGAACGACCCGGTTGGGCATGCCAATCTTGGCTCGTGGGCGAGCGAGGTCGCACCCGGCGGCCGGCTCGGATTCGAGGGCTCGTCGACGTACGGGGCGGCCGCCGCGCGCACCCTTGAGTCGGCTGGGTTCGAGGTTCGCGAGGTGCCGCCGCATCTGTCGCGGCGCGAACGGCTGCGCACGCGCCGGGCCGGCAAGAGCGATCCCGGCGACGCCCTCGCGATCGCCCGGGTGACCGCACGCGAGGCCGATCTGCCGCCGATCCGGAGGGTCGACCCGACAACCGAGCTCGGGCTGCTTCTGGCCGCTCGGAACGACGTCCTGGCCGAGGCGACGCGGATCCGCAACCGGCTTCACGCAGACCTCGTGGTGCTCATCCCCGGATACGGCGGCCGGGTGGCCAACCTCGTCTGGGAGCGCCACCTCGCGACGGCGGGGCGCGTCCTTCGACGGATGCCCGGCCTGCACGCCGAGCTTGCGCGCGAGCGGCTCGCCGAGCTCCGCCGTCGCCAAGCCCAGGTCCGGGCGTTCGCCGATCGGATCGAGCGGCTCGTCGCCGGCCATCCGCTGCTCGGGCTGACAGGCGCCGGGCCGCTGACAGTCGCCGCTCTCGTCGCCGAGTCGGGCGATCTGGTCCGGTTCCGCTCGGCCGACGCCTTTGCGATGCTGGCGGGCGTGGCTCCGATCCCGGCGAGTTCCGGACAGACCCAGCGGATGCGCCTCAACCGCGGCGGCAACCGTCAGCTCAACCGGGCCCTCCACGTCGTGGCGGTCGTGCAGGCCCGGGTCTTCCCGCTCGCCCGCACGTACGTCGCCCGCAAGATCGCCAGCGGCCACTCCTGGAAGGACGCCATCCGATCGCTCAAGCGGCACCTCGCCCGCGTGGTCTTCCGCCTGCTCGTCGAGGGAGCCTCTCGACCGC
>JANLYK010000145.1:0-4418 GCA_031365595.1 Chloroflexota bacterium
CGACGTCGCCGCGCGGAACAACCTGTGGATCGACGTGATCGAGCCCGACCGTGCCCGCGAGCTGGGGATGGGCATGTTCCTCGCGGTCGGACAGGGCAGCGACAACCCGCCGCGGATGATCGTGATGCGCTCCGGCGGGGAAGGGGAGAAGGACGCTCTCGACCGTCATCTCGCGATCGTCGGCAAGGGCGTGTGCTTCGACTCGGGCGGGATCTCGATCAAGCCATCCGAGCGGATGGAAGAGATGAAGATGGACAAGATCGGTGCGTGCACCGTGATCGCGGCCATCCAGACCGTCGCCCGGCTCGCGCCCGGCACGCCCCATCTCGCCGTCGCCCCGGCGGTCGAGAACATGCCCGCCTCGCACTCGACCCGACCGGGCGACGTCGTCAAGGCCCTCAACGGCAAATACGTCGACATCACGAACACCGATGCCGAGGGCCGGCTGATCCTGGGCGACGCGATGACCTACGCGGAGACCCTCGGGGCGACCCACCTGATCGACGTGGCGACCCTCACCGGCGCGGTGTCGCGCGCATTCGGGCACCTGATCACCGGCGCGTTCGGGACGCCGCAAGGGTGGTACGACGACGTCATGACGGCCGCCGACAAGGCAGCCGAACGCTACTGGCAGATCCCGCTTCTCGACGACTACGTCCCGGACATGGAGAGCTGGTACGGCGACCTCCAGAACTCGGGCTCGGCGGAGGGCTCGCTGATCAAGAGCGGCCTCTTCCTGCGCGAGTTCCGGACGGTGCCGTGGGCCCACCTCGACATCGGCGGCACGGGCTACTTCCGGAAGACCACGCCGTACGCGCCGCGCGGGGCGACCGGCGTGACCCACGCGACGCTCGTCGAGCTGGCCCTGGCCGGGGCGAAGGGCTGAGCGTCAACCTGGTCCGCGACCGATGACCCCGCTCGCGATCGGCCTCGCCATTGCCGGCGCCGTCTTCGGCGTCGTGGCCGACCGGTTCGCAGTCCGCTGGCCGGAGCACGACGAGGAGATCCCGGCGGGACGGGCGGTGGGCTGGCGGACGGTCGTCACGGCCGCGTTCGGCGCCTTTGCGTTCTGGCTGCTTGGCGATCGATTCGACACCGCCGAACTCGTGGTCCAGGTCCTGTTCGGACTGTGGTTCGCGGCGCTCGTCGTCGGGTTCGCGGTCGATCTCGACCAGCGCCTCCTGCCCGACGAGCTGACCCTGCCGATCATCCCGCTCGCCCTGCTCCTCGACATCACAGGCCGCAACCCACTCGTGGGCGGGGAGCTGCTCGGCGCGGTCCTGATCGCGGTCATCGTCCCCGTGGGGCTGTACCTGGCGTCCGTTCCGTTCGGGGCCGGCGCCTTCGGCATGGGCGACGTGAAGCTGCTCGTGGGAGTGGGGTTGATGACCGGGCTCGTGCGCTCGTTCAGCGGCCTGCTCGCGGGCCTGCTCGCGGCCGGGCTGGTGCTTGCGCTGCTGCTCGCGACGCGCAGGATCGGCCGGCGGACGTTCGTGCCGTTCGGGCCGTTCCTGATCTTCGGCGCGCTGTGGGGGATCTTCGTCCGCGTCTGAGGGTTCGCTGGGCGCGTCCGCGTGTGAGGAGGCGGGCGCGTCCGGGTCCGAGGCTCGGGCCCGAGCGGCTCGGCTGCCGAAGATGGCCAAACGGTCATCCCGGGAACGTTGGGTGCGATTCCGGGACGCTCGGGACGGAGTTCCGCCTTGCCTCCGAGGGCGGCCGAGCGTGAGAAGGGCCCGGGACTTCTCCGTGAGCAGGCGTCCGGCGCTCGAACCAGTCCCAACGTTCCCCCGAAGGCAGTCTGGCCAACTGCACGCGGGTACGGCGGCGGCTCGGGCGCAAGGTCTCACGCTCACGAGAGGGCGGCGAGGTGCGGTCCGGGGTGGTGATCGGGACCATCGTCAGGGTGGTCCCGACGTTACAAGTTGGCTACATTTGCCCCCCGAGGTATGATGCCGGACAGCCGGTCGTCGTCCTGAGGGTGCCCGTCGGGGCGGTCGAATCGGCGGGCCGTCGCCGCCACCCGCGCCCCGCGCAGATTGCGCACCAGACGCGACCAACGGAGTTAGCTCGCACGATGACATCGCTCCTGTGATGCGCCCCAGCGCGCACACGGACAATCATCCGTCACGCCTCGACCAGTTCGGTCGGATCGAGAGTTCCCCGCCCGTCGCCCCTGCGACGCGCCGGACCACTCGCCGCCACCGGGCGCTGACGCGACTGCCGCTTCTCTTCCTGCTGCCACTCGTCCTCGGCCTGGTGGGCGGACCCGTCGCGTCCGTCGGCGCCGACGAGCTGGCCGACGCCCGGGCCCGCCAGACCGCGCTTGCCCAGCAACTCAAGGACCAGAAGGCCGATGTCGCCAAGATCAACGCCCTCCAGGCGGATCTCGGGTCGCAGATCGCCTCCACCCGGCGCCAGCTCAGCGGGATCAACGCGGATCTCTCGTCGGTCAAGAAATCGATCAACTCGATGGTCGTCAAGATCAACGTCGTCAGGCTCAACTACCTGACCCTCGTCGCCCAGCTCGAGCTCCTCGACACCCAGCTCGCCCGGGTCAAGGTCACCGAGCAGCGGATGCGCTGGCACCTTGCCGAGCGCAAGGAGGTCCTGTCCGAGCGCCTGCGCCTCGCCTACGACACCGATCGGACCTCGATGCTCGAGACGTTCCTGTCGGGTGGCTCGTTCACCGACGTCCTGTCGGAGGTCAGCTACACGATCGATGTCGGCGAGCAGGACAAGGCGCTCGCCCAGCAGATCGAGGCGGACCAGTCGACTCTCGCGGCGATCCACCAGACGGTCCAGGAGACACGGGTCGCCACCGACGACCTGCGCGCCGAGACCGTTGCCCAGCGCACGAAGCTCAACGCCCAGCTCAAGCAGCTCAAGGCAGCCCAGGCCGAGCTCAAGCGGCTCGAGGCCGAGACCGCCCGGGCGCTCGCGATCCAGAAGTCGGCCTACGCGAAGCTCGCAGCGAACAAGAAGAACCTGGCCAAGGCGATCGCCACCACGAACGCTGCGAAGGCGGCTCTCTCCAAGCAGATCAGCAACCTCGTCGCCCAGCAGTACCAGATGGGAAACATCCCCTCCCAGTACAACGGCCAGTTCGTGTGGCCACTCCGCGGGTCGGTAACGGGCGAATTCGGCTGCAGCAGTTACCCGGGCTACGGGCCCGGCTACGGCTGCGAGCACTTCCACAATGGGATCGACATCGTCGCCCCGAAAACCTCCAAGTACCCACTTGGCTGCGGCACGCCGATCGTGGCCGCAGGCGCGGGTCGGATCGCGTACGTCGGCTGGAACTACGCGGACGGGTCCGATCCGGCCTGGATCGTGATCATCGCCCACTCGTCGAACCTGACGACCTGGTACGCCCACATGAAGCAGAACACCTTCCCCGGCGGGATCCGCGCCGGCTCGGTCGTGAAGGCCGGTCAGCTCATCGGCTACGAGTCGACAACCGGTCGATCGACCGGCTGCCATCTCCACTTCATGGTCGAGTCCGATGGCGTCTGGAAGAACCCGCGCTACTTCGTCTAGGCCGGCCGCCGAACGGCACCGCAGCCGCAACGAATCGTTCACGCCACGGTGACAGCCGGGCCCGCGCGGAGTGTTAGCATCACGCCATGAAGCGGACGATGGCGGTGATCCTCGCCGGTGGTGAAGGCGAGCGGCTATCCATCCTGTCGGGCGTCCGGGCCAAGCCCGCGGTCCCCTTCGCCGGCAAGTACCGGATCATCGACTTCACGCTGTCGAACTGCGTCAACTCGGACGTTTCCAACGTCGTCGTCCTGACCCAGTACAACCCGCGCTCGCTGAACGACCACATCGGCCTCGGCCGGCCATGGGATCTCGACCGCAACAACGGCGGCGTCAAGCTCCTCCAGCCGTACATCGCCCGCGGGCGCGTGGCGGAGTGGTATCGCGGGACGGCCGACGCGGTCCTCCGGAACTTCAACGTGATCGAGCACGACGCGGGCGACATCATCCTCGTCCTGGCCGGCGACCACATCTACAAGATGGACTACCAGCCGTTCATCCAGGCCCACCGCCGGAAGCGCGCCGACGTGACGATCGCCGTCCGCCAGGTGCCCCTCGCCGAGGCCACCCGGATGGGCATCCTCGCCCTCGACGATGCCGATCGGGTCGTCGAGTGGCAGGAAAAGCCCAAGCATCCCAAGAGCGATCTCGCGTCGATGGGCGTCTACGTCTTCTCGAAGCGCGCACTCCGGAAGTGGCTGAGCGAGGATCGGGTCGACTTCGGGCGGGACGTGATCCCGGCCATGCTCGACGGCGGGGCGCGGGTCTTCGGCTACCACTTCGACGGCTACTGGCAGGACGTCGGGACGATCCAGTCGTACTGGGAGGCGAACCTCGCCCTGCTCCAGGACAACGCCGCTCTCGACCTGTATGACCGCGAC
>JANLYK010000149.1:0-4313 GCA_031365595.1 Chloroflexota bacterium
GCCGTCATCGGATAGGTCGGCGGGGTCGCGAGCCGGGACCAGCTTCGCCCGCCATCCGGGCTCGTGATGAGTCCCGAGGTGTCGACGCCGAGCAGCTCGGTGCCACCGTCGCGCCGGATCGCAGCAAGATTGAACACCGCGTCGTCCCGGACGCCGACCCACGTCGAGCCGCCGTCGGTGGTTTCGAACACGCCGCCCGTCGCGATGGCCGCCCACATCCGGGCGGGCCGGGCAGGATCGCGGGTGAACCCGTGGATGTCATCGGACGGCAGGTCGTTGCGCACCGGCACGATGGTCCTGCCGCCGTCGACACTGGCAGCGAGAACCCCGTGACCCGCGATCACGATGCTGTCGGGCCCGACGACCGCCAGCGCCATCGCGTCGGTTCCCGAGGCAAGATCCTGCCAGGTCCGTCCCCCGTCGTTCGACGTCTTGAGGCCGCCGTGATGGCCGAAGACCAGGCGTTGCGCGTCGTTGTCGACGAATGCCAGGGCGTGGACGTCGCTCGTCCCCAGACGTGACCACGATGCCTGCTGGGCGATGTCGGATCGCCCTTCCAGGTAGACGAATCCGGCCACTGCGGCCAGCACCGCGACGACGACCGGCAACCAGCCCGCCCATGACCGCCGCTCTGGCGGCCGCGAGCGCCCGCGCCTGGTCATCCGCCGACCGACCCCGCCCGCGGGACGGGGTCGAAACCGGCGCACGCAGCGCAACGCTCGATCCTCAGGCGCAGCCGCCAGGCGAGGGTGACCGCGAGCACAAGGACGCTGGCTGCGCCGAGGAACGGCTGGATCGGGGCGAAGACGTTCAAGGCGCCCGACACGCCCAGCGCCGCGACGATGACCTTGTTGCAGATCGGGCAACCGATCGCGAGATAGGCGGCAATTCCGGCCAGGGTGGAGCGCGTCCGTCCCTCACCGAGGTCCATGTCCGCCGGCGTGGCCCGGACGAGGTACGTCGCGACCAGCGGGCCCGAGAGCAGGCCCGACAGAACCCAGGTCACCAGATTGAACGGTTCTGTCGGAGTCATCCGGATGAAGAACGGGTTCGGGATCAGCGCGGTCGGAATACCCAGGACCAGGAGCGTCGCGATGGCTGCCCCGATGGCCACCAACCAGAACCGTCCGTCGAGGGTCGCTGCCAGCCGGCGCCAGCCTGCTGGAAGTGATACCCGATCCCGCCCGATCTTGTCGGGCCCGACGGCCGTTGGTTCCATGGCGGCAGTCTACGACACGTTGTGTCGTATCAGGTCAGGACAGGCCCGCCACGATGCCGACATGACAGCCCAGGATCGCGACGCCGACCGCGGCCAGGGGCAACCACTCCAGGGGCGGACGTCGCCGGCCGGGAGGCCTGCCGCGGGCCGCGTCGAGGATGGCGCTGATCCGCCGCTCCGATGCGTCCGCGAATGCAGCCCCGATCGCCGCCCCCGGCTGACCCTTCAACAACGCCGAGGCGAGCGCGCTGGGCGTGGCGCCGCCGGCCATCGCATACGCATCGGCACTCACCTCGAGATCGGCCAGCCGCTCGTTCAAGAGCCGTTCGAGGATCCGTGGCCGGCGGGCGAGCGTGAGCCACGCGTCGAGCGCAGCGGCGCGCAACGGAGCACGCGTCCGGCGGTGGTACTCCTCGTGGAGCAGCACGCCGCGGCGTTCCTCTTCGTCGAGCATGGCCAGCAGGCCTGCCCCGACATAGATGGTCGGGGCCAAGGCTCCGACCACGATCGCCTCATGCGACCCGGCTCCCAGGACTCGACAGCGCACCCCACCGACGATCGCGTCGGTGCTGTCGCGTGCGAAGCGCCGGCTGAGCGCCCGTCCTGCCCAGACCTCGCGCACCGTGAACGCCGCCCACAGCAGGACCAGCCCGCTCGCGGCGAACTCGACTACGAGCATCGGGTCGCCACCGGCAAGGGATCCACTGATCGCGCACCACGCAAGCGCGACGGCTGCGCTCCCGATGACGATCGCGGCCCGTCCTGCGCGCATCGCGCCGCTACTCCGTGATCCGTCGCGAAGCCAGCTCGACCAGCTCCTGTCGGAGAGCAGGATCGATCTCCCCGAGCCTCGCCGCGAACTGACGCAGGGCCGCCGTTCCATACCGTGCCAGCACCTGGTCGACGGCGCGACCCGACATCGAGTTCAGCAACTCCTCTTCGGCGCCGACGGCGGTGTAGACGAACCCCCGGCCGCGTTTCGTGCGGCTCAACAACCCGCGCTCCCGAAGCCGGCCCATCACGGTCATGACGGTGGTGTACGCATGCGTTCGGCCCGAGGCGATGTTCAGAGCGTCGGTGACCGTTCCGACCGTCGCCTCACCACGCTCCCAGATCACGCGCATCACAGCCGAGCCGAGCGGTCCGAGAACGTTCTCGACCGCGGGCGGAGTCGCTGGAGTCTCGGCGTCGGGCATCCACCGGAGCCTATCAGACGGCATGGGCCGACCCGCTGTCGTTGCCTCGATCGGCCGCGCCGGATACTACTACGCGCATGTAGTGTTAGTGTCGGGACGGGGGGCGCGATGACGGCGGATCCAAAAAAACGACCGCAGGTTTCCAATCGCGCCACAATCAGCTGAGGTTCGACAATGGCCAAACTCTCGCGCGCGCTCATCGTCGGACTGGTGGCCGGGCTGGCACTCGCCGGTTGTGGCGCCGGCGGCGCAAGCTCGACTCCGATCCGGAGCATGCCAGCGATGTCCAGTGGAGATGCAATGAGCCTTGATCAACAGTTCATCGACATGATGGTTCCCCACCACCAGTCGGCGGTGGCCATGGCCGAGGTCGCCCTGAAGCGCGGGGAGCACGCCGAGATCAAGGCTCTCGCGACCGACATCATCAGCGCCCAGACCGACGAGATCAGCCAGCTCAGGGAGTGGCGCAAGATCTGGTTCGGAAGCGACCAGACACCTGGAATGAACGCCATGCCGATGCTGCCGGGGATGGCCATGCCCGGGATGGACATGCCCGGCGGGTCGATGGGCTCGACGATGGACATGACCAAGGACGTTGCGAAGCTCAAGGACGCGACACCCTTCGACAAGGCCTTCATCGAGGCCATGACCGAGCACCACAGGACCGCCATCGCCGCCGCCAGCATCGCCGAGGCACAGGCGACCAAGCCCGAGATCAAGGCCCTGGCCGGGCAGATCATCGCCGCACAACAAGGCGAGATCGACAAGATGGCCGCGTGGCTCGCCAACTGGTACTGATCCTTGGTGGCACGCTGGTGGGTCTCGGTCCTGATCGAACCCCCGGACCTGACGACGCCCCGGGCGATCCCGGGGCGTCGAGGGGAATCCGGCTGCGGATCAGCTCTTCGGGGTGAGCCAGACCCGGTAGTCGCGGATGGACTGCGGAGACCCGTCCTGGGCGGATCCGAAGTAGACCCGGAGGGTCCCGTACTGGGCCTTGGCCACCGTGTACGGGATCGTCACGTCGAACGTCCCGCGGCAGCCGGTGCCGCACGTGGCCATCGCCATCTGGTCGACAAGGACCGTGCCCGCGCCGTCGAGGATCGCGATCCGGAACGTCGCCTCGAACACATCCGCGTTGCCGGTCACGTGGGCCGGGTTGCCGATCGCGGCGTTGAACGCGGGCCGGTCGACCCAGATGTCGGGCAGGAGCGCGACGTAATCGGCGCGGCCGACCGGCTTGTCGAGGACGACGCCCTCACCGCTGAAGATCTCGGCCGACTTCCCCTCGATCTGGAACATGACCGACTTGATCGACGGGAACTGGGTCAGGGTGTAGACGACCTGACCGAGGCGGGTCATCACCGACGCGCTGCCACCGCCCGACTCGAACTCGGCGGAGAGATCGACCGTGGCGACGCCCCCGTCGATCGCGAGGTCGAGGAGCTGCGAGCCGTCCGGGATCGCCGAGGTGATCGCACGGCCCTTCTCGCTGCTCGTCGGCCCGGTGAGGACGGCGCTGACCGCGGCGGTGGCGACGGACTTCGTGCCGGGAACCTCGCGCAGGACCGCGACGAGGCCGTCACTGCCCGGCAGCCCGCCGAGCCAGAGATAGGCCCGGACGATCGTCGTCCCCGCGGGAGCCTGGCTCGGGCCGGGGCTGGCGCCCGGGTCGGATGAACCGGTCAGCGGATCGGACGGAGCGCCCGGGTCATTCGACGGCGTGTCCGAAGGGGTGACGTCCGGGCTGCCCTGGACGACCGACGGCTCGGGGGCCGAGGACGCCGGCGGGACGCTGCCGAGTGGGCCGCTGCTGCTGCCACACGCCCCGACGGCGATCGCGACGGTCGCGATGACGGTGGCGACGATCGGAAGTGGTGTGGTCCGGTTCATGGTCG
>JANLYK010000177.1:0-7233 GCA_031365595.1 Chloroflexota bacterium
GGCTTCTGAGTCCTCGTCAGGTCGAGAGCGAGCCGAGCGCGGCAACGAGTCGATCGACGTCGTCCGGTCCGTTGTGCGCGGCGCTCGAGATCCGGATCAGGCGCCGCGTGGCGTCCGGCGATGCGGCGGCCGGCACCGGCCACGGGTAGATCGGGACCTCGATCCCGTGTTCGTCGATCAGGCGCTGCTGGAGCGGGTCAGTGTCGAGCGGCGAAGATCCCGCCCCGGTCACCGCGAGTGGGCCGGTGGTCGGGAGTGGCAGCGCGACCATCGAGCCGAGCATTTCATCGGGCGCCGGTGTCTCGCCGGGCAAGCCGAGCGCCGACGCGATCACCGAGCGAGCACGGCGCGTCAGGTCGCGATTGCGAGCCATCAGGGCCGGCCAGCCTCCGTCGAGCAGGCCCGCACCGAAGCGGAGGGCCTCGCGGGCGGCGAGCCACGCCGTCGGGTCGAGCGTCCCCTGCCAATCGAACTCAGCGCGGAAGCGAGTCGCGCCAACGAGATCGGCGTTTGCTCCGTGCGAGATCGTGTTCGGGCGGATGCCCGGCTGCCGGTCGCGCCGGGCATGGAGGAACGCAGCGCCCTTCGGTGCGCAGACCCACTTGTGGAGATTGCCCGTGTACCAGGCGGCTCCGATCCGGTCGAGATCGAGGGCGAGCATGCCGGGCGCGTGGGCGCCGTCGACGAGGGTCTCGATGCCCCGCTCGGCGAATGCGGCCACGAGCCGCTCGATCGGGAAGACGAGCGCAGTCGGGCTGGTGACGTGGCTCACCAGGGCGAACCTGGTCCGGTCGGTCACCGCGTCGAGGTGGGCACGGACGACGTCATCCTCTGATGCGATCGGGAACGGGATCCGGGCGACGACGACTCGGGCGCCGTCCCGCTCCGCGACATGACGCAGGACGTTGATCGTCGCGTTGTACTCGTGATCGTTGGTGAGCAGCTTGTCGCCCGGCACGAACCGGATCGATCGGACTACGGCGTTCACGGCCCCGGTCGCGTTGGCGACGAAGGCGAGGTCGTCCGGGTCGGCGCCGACGAACGCCCCGAGCTCGTCGCGGGCGGTGGCCAGCAGCCGGGGCAGGTCGCGGGCGAAGAACTGGACCGGCTGGGCCTCGAGCCGATCGCGCCAGTGGCGCTGGGCCTCGAGCACGGGACGGGGACAGGCCCCGAACGAGCCGTGGTTCAGGAAGGTGACTGCCGGGTCGAGGGCCCAGTGCGTGGCGTGCTCGGACGGCATCCCGGAATGATGACGGGTACACTCGGGCCATGGGTGCCGTGGACACGATGGATACGTTCTTCGAGCTGCTGAACGCGGGCGACCGCGAGGCGGCGGTCGGGTTGATGGCCGAGAACGCCGAGATGCGGATCCACGTCGGGGACAGCGCCCAGACCCTGCGCGGTGTCGAGCGGGTCGGGGGCTGGTTCCTGCGTGGTGAGTCCGGGCTGCGGATGATCCCGGGCGGGGTTCGCGACACCGGCAACACCTACGAGGCCGACGTCCTGGTCGTCCGGCCCGGCGCGCCGTCGCTGCATCTGGATGCAACGTTCCGGGTCGAGGCCGGCAAGATCACCTCGATCAACCTGGCCCCGCGCTAGGGGGGTCCTCGAGTCGCCCGGCTCCGACCCGATCGCGAGCCCCGCGCCGACGGCGCGCCCACTCGATCCTTCCCCGCGTCGTCCTCGGCCACCGCGTCCCGGCCCCGCCTCCGGCGTCCGGCCTCGGCCCTCGCCGGGATCCTCACCTGGCGAGCGTGTCCGACACGCTGACGGCGTCGGCTACTGGCTTGACTCACCGGACGAGCCGTACCGGCCGATTCGAGCCGGATGCGGCCCGATTCCAGCTCCGAATCAGCAAACCTGGTCCGATACGCTCACCGGGCGAGCGCCGAAGCGCCCAAGCCCGATCCTGCCGGTGAGCCTACGGCGCGGACGGCTCCGGGGACGCGTTGATCTCGGTCGGCGGGGCGTCGCTCGGGACCGGCAGGGTGATCTGCTGGCCCTCCGAGATCTTGTCCGCGTTCTTGATCGTGGGGTTCGCCGCGAGCAGCTCCTCGATCGTGATCCCATGGGCCTTGGCGATCTTGGACAGCGTCTCGCCCTTCTTGATCGTGTAGACCCCCGGGGTCGGGTCGGGCCGCGCGGTCGGGCTGGGCGCCGGGGTCTTTTGCGCCGAGCTCGATGCAGCGGGTGTTCCCGGGCCTGGCGTTCCGCCGCCCGACCCGAGGCCCAGCACTGCCGGCAGGAAGTACAGCGCAACGGCCAGCAGCGCGACAAGACCGGCCATGAGCGCGATCCGGGGCACGTCCGGCAGGCCGACACGGGTCTTGATCGTGGGATAGGCGTCCTGGCGACGCGGCCGCTCCCAATCCGGCCCGGCCGTGCCTCCAAGGTGCTGGCCGTACGCCCGAGGCCGGCGGACCGGGCGACGCTGCTCATCGTCCCCGTCGTCGGGTTCGAGGTCCTCGATCTCCGGCTCCGGGATGTTCCGTCCGCGAGCGCCGACCCGGCCGGCCCCGCCCACGGCGGCACCCGCAGCGCCGGCCGCGGCGCTCGAAGCACTCGCCGTCCACGGCGCATGATCCTCGTCGTCGGCCGGTGGCGGGCCGCCGGCAAGTCGGTCCGCGGCGCTGCCCGCCAGTCCGCGCCCCGGCTCGGCCGATCGATGGCCGAGGAACGCCGGCGGTTCGGCGTCGGCGGCCGGTCGGGCGTCGCGCGAGGCCAGCCAGGGGGGCGGAGCCGCCCAGTCGCGTGGTGGGTTGCGGTGGATGGCATCGCCGCCGCGGGCCGGATCGGACCCGTGACCAGCGTCCAGGTCTCGTTTCGCGTCGTCGTCATGTCGTGCTTCGTCGTCGGACGGGCGCCCGCCAGACGCCAGCTCGGGATCCTCGCCTTCAGCGTCGGCGTCGGCATCGAGCGCCGCCCCAGCCGCTCCCGCGGAGGCCGCGGAGGCCGTGGCGGCTGCCTTGGACCGGGCGAGATCAGTCCGGGCCGTGTCCTCGCGCGCCCGGGCAGCTTCGCGGCGCGCCCAGTCCTGGAAGATCGGGCAGACCGGGAACGCGCTCGACAGGCAGTACGCCTCCTGGTGGGCGAGCGCTCGCGGCGCCGGACGCGGTTCGGCGTAGCAGCGATGGCGATGATCGGGGACGGTTGCACGCTCGTCGCGATCGTCCTCGAACGCGACGAACGGACAGGCGGATGCGCCGTCCGCGAGGGGCAGGACGCGTTCTGTCACCGATCGATGATACCGATCCGCTCAGTCCTCGGGCGTCGAGCGGGCCGCGCCTCGACCACGGGTGCCTGCGCTCGCCCCCGCGCCGCCTGACGACGTCGCAGCCGCGCCGACCCGACCGTCGGCGGCCGCCACTCCGAGCATGATCGTGTTGCCGGACGAGGCCCCGAGCTGCTGGAGGATCCGGAGCTGGAGGAGACCCGGATTGTCGTCGAGCATCCGACCCGCGTTGGCCAGGCCGCGCAGGGCCGCGGTCTCGCCGCGCGCCCGCTCAAGCGCAGCCTCGCCCTCGCGCCGTGCGGCGACGATCCCGGCAAAGGCACGCTTCATCTCGGACGGAACCATGACGTCGCGAACGTCGACCCCGAGCAGCTCGAGGCCGAGCCGGGCGAGCTCGCTCGCGACGGCCCCGCCGACCGCCGGCCCGAGCTCAGCCCGGGCGGCGAGGATCTCGTCGGCGGTGCGTCCGGCAAGCGCCTCGCGGAGTCCGGCATGGAGCGCGGTGTAGAGAGCCGCGACGTAGTTCTGGTCGCTGGTGATCGCGGCGACCGGATCGGCGACGACGTAGCGCGCGGTCAGGCTGACCTTCAGGGCGACGCCGTCGGCGGTCAGGATCTCCTGGCCGGGCACGGTGATCGAGGTCGGTCGGCCGTCGAGCACGTGAACCTCGGTGAGGGGCCGGATCGCCACGTGGGTTCCCGGATCGACCAGACCCACAAATCGGCCCTGGTGGTAACGCAGACCCCGCTGGTAGTCGTGCACGGTGACCACCGACACGAGGGGCCGGAGCACGAGCACCGCGACCAGAACGACCAGGAGCACGACGATGACGACTTCCACCCGGCCCTCCGTGTTCGAGCGCCCGCGCGGCGAGATCCACCGATCGGCGATCGGCGGCGGCCCGTGAGCACGCTCGTCGCGACGGATCCCGGACAGACGACGGAGGCCCGAAGCCTGCAAAGCCGTCGACCCGGTCGCCTCACGGGCCAGACCCGGTCGCGACGAGCTCAATGCAGGAATCGAACCTGCCAGTCAACAAGGCGGCCATCGCAGCACGGTTGCCGGCGATGCCGGCGATCCCCTGCCAGGACGCCTGCCGGGATGCTAGACGACCCCGCACGATGGGGCAACGCGTGGGCGCGACGGCACACACCGTGCGCGCCACGGACGACCTGAACGACGGCCCGCGCGACGGCCCGGAACCGGCACGCGTTTGACAGCCGGACGGCCCGCTCCGAGACTCCGAGTGACCGCCCCGGACCGCACCATCACCTGCGATCCCCAGCGAACCTTCAGATGCCCCACGAAGGAGACCCATGTTCCGGATTCGCACATTCCTCGCCCCGACCACCACGGTCCGCGCCCATTGCGACCTGCCGTGCGGCGTCTATGACCCCGAGCAGGCCCGGATCGAAGCCGAGTCCTGCTACAAGATCATCGAGAAGATGGCGGCCAACGACGACAAGACGTTCACCGCCCGGGCGATCGGGATCAAGGAGGAGCGGGCCGATCTCGCCAAGCACCACCTCGATGTCCTCTGGCACGACTACTTCAAGCCCGAGCACCTCGACAAGGTCCCGAATCTCCACGAGCTCTTCTGGAACGCGACCAAGCAGGTCAGCAAGGTCAAGGCCTCGACCGACCTGGCGGACGCCAAGAAGCTCCTCGAGATGATCGACGAGATCGACGCGGCCTGGAAGGCGACCGGCGGCGAGAGCAAGACGCGCGTCGCGGGCCGGCCCGCCTGACGATCGATCGAACCCGTTCGATGCCCGGACTGAAGCCCCGTCCCGTGACGGGGCTTCGTCGCGTCCCGGGGTCGCGTCGGGAGGCGTCACTCGGTGAGCGCCTCGGCGGCCCCTGGCGGGTCGCGGTGACCGAGGCGTCGATGGCGCCCACGATCCTGCCCGGCGACTGGCTCCTGCTCGACCCGACGACGGCGCGCTGGCCGCGGCGCGGGGCGATCGTCGTCGTCCGGGAGCCCGATACGGACGTGCTCGCGATCAAGCGGGTCGCTGCTGGACCCGGCGAACGGGTCGATCTCGACGCCGGGCATCTGGTCCTCGCCGGCGACGAGGCGTGGCTCCTGTCGGACGCCCGCGACGCCGACCGCCTCGCGGCGGGGGCCGGCACGCCGATCGATTCACGCCGGTACGGGCCGGTACCGGTCGCCAACCTCGTCGGTCGGGCGTGGTTCCGCTACGGTCCGGCGTCACGGATCGGACGGCTCGGGGGTCGTCCGGCGTAGCCCACCGACAGCGCCGTCGCCGCGGTCGGCGCTGTCCTCAGGCCGGGACAGGCACCGCGGCGTCCAGCTCGATCCCGGCGGCCAGGACGTCGTCTGCAAAGGCGGCCTGGGCCTCCTCGGTCGGTGCCCAGCGGGTCGGGAAGGCGACGAGCCGGTCGAGCCCGATCGCGGCGAACCCGGCGATCAGGTCCACCCGCGGCTGGCCTGCCGTCCGGACGTCCTCGTCGCGGACGTAGAGCGAGAAGCGGAGGGTCGCCGGGTCGCGGCCTTCGTCGGCGCAGCGCTGCCGGACACCCGTCATTCGCTCGGCGATCTCGGGCGCATCGAGGAAGACATAGTTCAGCTCGTCGGCGAACTTGATCGCGTAGCCGGCCGTGCGCTTCTCCCCGTTGCCGCCGACGATGATCGGGATCCGCGGCTGCTGGAGGCCCTTCGGGACGTTGATCGCGTCGCGCACGTGGGCGTGCTCGCCCTCGTAGGTCGCGTGACCCGGCGCGAACATCCGGCTGATCACCTCGAGGTCGTCGCCGAACGCGTCGAGCCGCTCCCGGATCGGCGGGAAGCCGTAGCCATATGCCTCCCACTCGTCCTTCTTCCAGCCGGCGCCGATCCCGAGCTCGAACCGGCCGCCGCTGATCACGTCGATTGTCGAGCTCAACTTGGCCGTGTGGGCCGGGTTCCGGAACCCGGTGCAGACGACCATGTGGCCGAGCCGGACGCGGGTGGTGACCATCGCCAGGGCAGACAGGACGCTGAAGGACTCGAACGTGATCTCGTCAGTCGGGACCGGGACCGTGTGGAAATGGTCGAAGACCCAGAGCGCCTCGAAGCCGAGATCCTCGGCCTGACGGGCCAGCTCGATCGTTCGCGCCCAGGCCGAAGCGGGCTCCCAGCCGTCGTATTCGCCCTTCCAGCCCTGCGGGGCCATCAGCCCGACCTTCATTCGATCCTCCGAGCTACGGTCCCCCGCCCCCCGGATCATCCGCCGAAGCGTGAAACCGTGCCTTGCATCGGCATGCCGGTCGCCATACTCCGGACATGACCATGCTTGACCCGCGCGCACCGCTCGACCCCGCACCCGATCCGTGGGCGGAGCTCCCGCAGCCATCGTCCCGGTCCGGTCCACCCTTTCACATGACCGACATGATCGCGGCCGAGCCGTTCCTCGCGGAGCGGATCCTGGACCGGTTCTCCGATCCCTCGGGACCGGCCGGCCGCCTCGCCGGGGCGATCGGGCAGGCCGCCAGCAGCGGCGCGCCGATCATCGTCACCGGCTGCGGAACGAGCGAGCACGCCGCCCAGGCCGTCGTCGAGATCCTGGGCGAAGGGCTGCGCTCCGGCGGATTGCCCAGCGGACCGGCCGCAATCACGTCCGCCCAGGCGTTCGAGCTCGCGCTCAACCCACCGACGGGCGGCCTGGTGATCGGGATCTCGCACGAAGGCGGCAGCGCGGCCACGATCCGGGCGCTCGAGGCGTCCGCCGCGGCCGGGGCGCGGACCGCGCTGATCACCGGCAGCGCGGATTCTCCGGCCGCCGCTGCCGCGACCGAGGACATGGTCCTGGCAACCGTCGAGATGGACCATGGCTGGTGTCACACCGTCGGCTACCTGTCACCGATCATCGCGGCTGCGGCCGTCGCCGACGAGCTGGCCGGCCGGACGACCGACGCCGGGATCGTGCGCGACCTGCTCGCATCCGGCGCGGCCGATGTCGCCGGGGCGGAGGCGATCGCCGCCATCCTCGGGCAGTGCA
>JANLYK010000198.1:0-4480 GCA_031365595.1 Chloroflexota bacterium
GCGGGCGAGGCGGACGACACGGATCCGGACGGCGCGGATGGGCTGCAGGCCAGCACGGCCGCAGCCACCACCACAACGAGCACGACGGTTCGGAAGGTTCCGGAATGGGCGGTGGTCCGTGGGCCCGGCGCCACCACCCGGCTTCGAATCATGCTGGGTCGGCGACCGCCGTCTCCAGGACCGACTGGGTCTCGACCGCAGCCGCCACCGTCTCAGGGCTGATCTCCTCCGCAAAGTGACACGCCGTCTGGTGGCCGCGCCCGAAGTCGCGGAGCTGGGGTTCCTCGGTGGAGCATCGCTCCGGGTTGCCGAGCTTCTCGCGCAGCCAGCAGCGGGTGTGGAAGCGACAGCCGGATGGCGGCGCGGCCGGTGACGGGACGTCGCCCTTCAGGACGAGGCGCTTCTTGCGTCGTCGCGGGTTCGGGTCCGGGATCGCCGACAGCAGGGCCACGGCGTACGGATGGCGCGGGTCCTTGTACAGCTGCTCGACCGACCCGAGTTCGACGATCTTGCCGAGATACATCACCCCGACTCGATCGCTGAAGTACTGGACCACCGACAGGTTGTGACTGATGAAGATGTACGTCAGGTTGAGATCGCGCTTCAGGTCCATCAGCAGGTTGAGGACCTGGCTCTGGATCGAGACGTCGAGGGCCGACACCGGCTCGTCGCAGACCACGATGTCCGGCCCGAGGGCGAGCGCCCGCGCGATCCCGATCCGCTGGCGCTGTCCCCCGGAGAACTCATGGGGGTAGCGCCGGACATACTCGCGGCGCAGGCCGACCAGCTCCAGCGTGTCGCCGACCTTCTTGTCGCGGGCCTTGCGATCCTTCATACCCTGGGCGAGCAGCCCCTCGCCGATGATGTCGCTGACCGGCATCCGCGGGTTGAGCGACCCGAACGGGTCCTGGAAGATGATCTGCATCTTGCGCCGCAGGGGCCGCAACTCGTTGGCGCTGATCGCGGTGATGTCACGGCCCGCGAACGTGATCTGGCCGTCCGTCGGCTCGATGAGCCGCAGGATCGAGCGCCCGAGGGTCGTCTTGCCGCAGCCCGACTCGCCGACGAGGCTGAACGTCTCGCCGGAGTTGACATCGAAGTCGACGCCATCGACGGCGTAGACGGTACCGATCTGGCGCCGAAGCAATCCGCCCATGATCGGGAAGTGCTTCTTGAGGCCGCGGACCTGGAGGAGTGTCTTCCCGGCGCCGACCCGTGCAATCTCCAGCGTGTCCATTTCGGCCGCTGAGCCGCCGCCCTCAACGACGACGTCCTGGACGGCCGGCGACGGATCGTCGGGGCCGCCCGGCGAGATCGTGGAATCCATGGTCGACGAACGTTCCTCCACTCAGCTGATCCCTTGTCCGACGTTGAGCTTGCGCTCGTGATCGGCAATCGCCTCGGCGAGGCGTTCGGTCGCGGCCGGCGCATGCAGGTGGCAGCGCGCGAGCTGGCCAGCCGAGCTGGTCGGCAGCAGCTCCGGGGCCACTTCCCGACAGTTGTCCCATGCATACGGACAGCGCGGCTCGAACCGGCAGGCCGGCGGCAGGTTGAATGGGTTGGGCACGGTGCCCTTGATCGCCGACAGACGACCGCCGCGCTTGTCGACGGTCGGGATCGACTCGAGCAGGCCCATCGTGTAGGGCGCGCGTGGATCGACGAGCACGTCATCGACGGTTCCCTGCTCGACCACCTGCCCGGCATACATCACGACCACGTTGTCGACCATCTCGGCGACGACGCCGAGATCGTGGGTGATCAGCATCAGCGCCGAGTCGGTCCGGTCCTGGATGGTCTTGAGGAGCTCAAGGATCTGGGCCTGGATCGTGACGTCGAGCGCGGTCGTCGGCTCGTCGGCGATCAACAGCTTGGGCTCGCAGGACAGGGCCATCGCGATCATGACCCGCTGGCGCATGCCGCCGGACAGTTCGTGGGGGTACTGCTTGACCCGCCGCTCCGGCGACGGGATGCCCACGAGCTTGAGCGCCTCGATCGCCCGATCCCAGGCGACCTTCTGCTTGACGTTCTTGTGGAGCTTGACCTGCTCCGCAATCTGGTCGCCGATCGTGAACACCGGGTTCAGGCTCGTCAACGGCTCCTGGAAGATCATCGCCATGTCGTTGCCCCGGATCCGGCGCATCTGGTCGATCGGCATCTTGAGGATTTCCTTGCCGTCGAACCAGATCTCGCTCTCCTCGGAGACCTCCGCCGGGGGCGTGTCGAGGAGGCGCATGATGCTGAGTGCCGTCACGCTCTTGCCGGAACCGGACTCGCCGACGATCGCGATGCTCTTGCCGCGCTCCAGGCTGAAACTCACGCCATCGACCGCTGGCACGACCCCATCCATCACCCGGAAGAGGGTCCGCAGGTTGCGAACGTCGAGAAGGATGTCGTCCCGCGGCGGCAGGCCGACCTGGTGGCTCGGGCTCAGGACGGTCGTCATGCGCGCGACCTCGGATCGAGCGCGTCGCGCAGGCCATCGCCGATGAAGTTCACCGCGAGAACGGTCATGATGATCGCCAGGCCCGGGAAGAGCGGCCACCACCAGTTGCCCTGCGGGATGAACGTCAGCGCGTTGGTCAGGATGTTGCCCCACGTCGGGTAGATCGGGTTCACCCCGAACCCGAGGAAGCTCACGAACGCCTCGCCGATGATGTTGGCCGCGACGAGCAGCGACGCGGTCACGATGATCGGGCTGAAGGCGTTCGGCAGGATATGTCGGAAAATGATCCGTCGATCACGCACGCCCACCGCCTTGGCCGCCTCGACGAACTCGCGCTCCCGGATCGACAGGAAGAGGCTCCGGACGAGGCGCGAGATCCCGGGCCAGCTGAACAGCCCGAAGATGGCGATGATGAGGAAGACGTTGCCGTTGCCGAAGAAGCGGCCGGCGACGAGGATCACGAACAGCGACGGCAGGCTCAGGACCACGTCGACGATCCGCATCAGGACATTGTCGACGAAGCCCCCGAGATAGCCCGCGATCGCTCCGACCGCCGTCCCGATGATGACCCCGATCAGCATGCTCGCGAACCCGATGATCAGCGACGTTCGGGCGCCGTTCACGACCAGCTGGAGGACGTCGCGCTGGAGGCCGCCCGTTTCCCCGAACGGATGGGCCAGCGACGGCGGCCGGCCGGCCGCGACGATCTTGTCCGGCTTCGGGATCTCGTTGAAGACGAAAGGTGAAAGCATTGGACCGATGATCGCGGCGATGACCAGCACGGCCAGGATCCCGAGTCCGATCAATGCCAGGCGGTGCCGCCGGAACTTGCGCCAGGCCAGCTGCCACTGGTTGAGTGACTCGAGCTGGACCTCGTAATCCTCGGCCGGAACCTCGGCCTGCCGATCGGGCTCGACCGGATCGGCGTCCATCTGGCCGCGCTGCAGCTCTTCGGTCATCCGGGCCTCAATACTTGATTCGTGGGTCGACAATCGCGTAGGCGATGTCGGCAATGAGGTTGGCAGCAACGGTGATCGTGGCGGCCACCAGGAGCACGCCCATCAGCGTCGGGTAGTCGAAGTCGCGCGTGGCATCGATCGTCAGCCGCCCCATCCCGGGCCAGGAGAAGATCGTCTCGGTCACGATCGCGCCGGTGAACAGGAACGGGATCTCCAGGCCGATGTTCGTGACAACGGGCAGCAGCGCGTTCCTGAGGGCGTGCTTGAACGTGACCGTCCGCGCCGACAGGCCCTTGGCCTTGGCCGTCCGGACGTAGTCCTGTCCGAGCGCTTCGAGCATGCTGGCGCGGATGAAGCGACTGTCACCCGCGATGTTCACGACGACCAGGGTGAAGACCGGCAGGATCAGGTGGCGGCCGATATCGAAGAGGGCCTCGAACGGCTTCGTTCCGAAGTATGCCCAGTAGGCGTCGCTTCCGAACGGCGGCGACAGGCGGGTCGTCGTCATGCCGCTCGATGGCAGGATGTTCAGACCCGGCCCGCTGAAGATGAAGATCAACATGAGCCCGAGCCAGAACGTGGGCATGGCGTAGCCCACGTAGGCGAAGATCGTGGCTGCCTGATCGAACAGGGAATAGCGTTTCACCGCGGCGTACACGCCGATCAGGATCGCGATGATGATCCACAGGACCAGCGAGATCCCGGCCAGGATCGCGGTCGGCAGTGCGGCCCGGGTGATCCGACCGATGACCGGCTCACCGCTCTGGACCGAGACCCCGAAGTCTCCGTGCAGCACGCCGTTGCTGCCACCGCCGAGGAAGCCCGGCAGGAAGTGGGGGACGCCGCTCGGGCTGATGAAGACACCCAGGCCCTGACCGTCGGGATTGCAGACGCCGAGCCAGCGGCAATACTGAACGGGGATCGGCTGATCGAGACCCCAGGCTTTCTTGAACTTCTCACGATCCTCGAGGGTGACCCTGGGGTTGTTGGCAAAGCGCGCCGTGGGGCCGCCGGGGGCGAGGAGGAGAATGCTGTAGACGATGAGGGAAATCCCGAACAGAACCGGGATCGCCTGGAC
>JANLYK010000218.1:0-3621 GCA_031365595.1 Chloroflexota bacterium
GAGAACAGGCGCGTCACATCGTCCGCCCCGACGTAGCGCTGCCAGTGGCGGAGCGCCTCATCGCGCAGGAAGGTGCCGCGAGCCAGATCACCGCGGAGCCCCGCGAGTTCGCGGTCGTGATCGTTGGCGACCGTGCGCCGGAGCGCAGCGACGTCGATCTGCTCGTGGGCGACGTCGTCGGCGACGCGACTGACAAGCGGGCCGACGCCGCCGACGGACCCGGCCAGAGCCTCGGCGGCCAGCCGCCGACGTCCGTCGACGTCGGATCGAAGGCCGTCGATCCGAGCCCGGATCGGCGAGATCGCCGCGGCGTCCAGGGCGTCGCGGTCCGGATCGAGCGCTCCCTCGCGGATCCCGGTCACCTCGAGCTCGGCGGCGAACCCCGCGTCGGCGAAGAGGCGACGGACGTCGTCGAGGACGACGGTCCGGTCTGATGCGCCGGGCGGCAGGCGGTTGACGACGACCACGATCGGCAGCCCGCGCTCGCGGACCCGGCCGAGGACGGTCCAGGGGACGCGGTCGGCGTAGCGGGTCGCGGTGGTCACGAAGATCGTGAGGTCGGCCGCCTCGACGAGCTGGTCGGCAAGCTCGCGATTGGCGTGCTCGATCGAGTCGACGTCCGGCGCGTCGACAAGGGCGAGACCCTCGGGCAGCGCGGGATCGGCGAGGGCCTGGAGGCGGTCCGGCCCAACGCCTGCCAGCGCACCCGTCCTGAGCGTGGCGAGATCGTCCGGATGAGCGAGCGCGACGGCCGTTCGGGTCGTTGGCCGGAGCACACCGGTCCGGCTTGCGGCTCGCCCGGCGAGGGCGTTGAACAGGCTGCTCTTCCCGGCACCCGTCGGCCCCAGGATGAGCACGAGAAGCGGAGCGTCGAGGCTCGCCGCCCGGACGCGGAGGTGACCGGTCGCGTGGTCACGGAGCTGGACAGCCCGTATTCGTGCGGCCTCGGCCGACGGTCCGACGGCGAGACGCCGCTCGGCGAGTTCGGCGAGGCGCTCGACGAGCAGACGAAGATCGGGCCGTTGTTCGGTCATCGGCCAAGCGTGCTCCGTGGCGGGGGCGCGGCGGGCATCGGCGGTGCCCGGGCGCCTAACGGACCTGTTGCACCTCGGTCCTGAATCGCCGATCGCACGACCGCCCGATGACCGGGGGTCACATCCGCTTCAGCGGGTCTGGCGCGGGATCGACCACGCCGGTGGGAGGGTCCGGGAACCTCGGCCGGAACTGGGTGATCGTGCCGTTGAAGGCTCGCTGCGAGCGCAGCCCGAGCAGGATCGCGGTTGCGAGTCCAACCACGACCGCGGCGACTGCCACGCCCATGCCCGCGAACTGGAGCTGGCTCAGTGCTGCCCACGTGATGACGGCGGCGATGACCGCGTCGACGACCGCGATCATCCCGGGCATCGTCACGAAGAAGTGGGCGATCGTGTACCGGACGTCGCCGGTCAGCCCGAAGCTCCGTCCGATCCCCATCGCGTCGTCCGTGTAGCCCGTCGTCAGGCGCTCGGCGACCGCCGGCACGAGCGACACATAGGCGTGGCGGATCCGGTTCATGCCGGCGACCCACAGGGCATCCTCGCGGTTCGCGTCGTCGAGCCGGAAGAAGGTGGCCACGCCCACGAACAGGGTCACGGGCAGCAGGATCAGCGCAAACCCCAGGAAATCCGGGCTGTCGGTGCCCATGAGGCTGAGCGCGACGACCGAGGCGGACAGCAGCGACAGGAACAGCCCCGCCCGGGCGAACGACTCGGTCCAGATCAGCGAGCGGTTGGCGAGCAGGCTCCAGTGCTCGGTTGCCAGGATCTGGAGCGTCCGCGGGTCGTCGAGGCCCGTTGCGCCGGCTGGTGTCGCGTCGGGGCGAAACGGAAGCCCGACGCCGGGCTCGGCAGGTGGCGAAGGCCGTTCGTGCATCCGGTGCTCCTCCGTCCGGCCGGGCCGGGATCTGGGCGGCCCTGGGTCCAACGTCGCGGCGCGTGCGGCGCAATGGTGTCGCGTTGACAGTGGGTCGCGCGTCGCCCACGATGCGCCCGATGCATCGTTTCGTCATCTCGGTCCTCGCCACGCGCGAACGGCAGCAGCCCTCGGCGAGGGTCGGCCCGGCCTGACGAGGCGCGTCACGGCGCCTGCCCTCATCCACCGCCCTCGGCCCGAACTGGGGGCGTTTCGTGATCTCGCCGTCCTTCCATCCCGCGCCGGCATACCAGCTTCGGAGCAGTCCACGATGGACCCGGCGTTCCTCGTCCGCGGACTCGCGATCGGCTTCACGGTCGCGGCGGCCGTCGGCCCGATCAGCCTGCTCACGATCCGTCGGACCATAGCCCACGGCCGGGGGTACGGTCTCGTGTCCGGGCTGGGTGTCGCCGCGGCGGACGCGTCATACGGCGCCGTCGCGGCGTTCGGGCTGACGGCGGTGACGTCGGTCCTGGTCGGCGCGGCCAGCGTGCTCGGGCTGATCGGTGGGGCGGTCCTGGTCTGGCTCGCGGTCCGGACGATCCGGGCCAAGCCGCCCGAATTGACGGCGACCGCCGAGGACCGGCCCGGTCTGGGTGGCGCCTTCCTGTCGATCTACGGGCTGACGATGACGAACCCGATGACGATCCTGTCGTTCGCCGGGATCTTCGCCGCGCTGGGGCTGTCGGGTCGGGGCGGGCTCGATGCTGCCTTGCTGACCCTCGGAGTCCTGCTCGGCTCGAGCCTCTGGTGGGTCGTGCTCACCGCTGCTGTCGGCCGCGTGCGCGGACGCATCACGCCGCGCGTCCTGACGTGGATCAACCGGATCTCCGGAGCCGTGTTGCTGGTGTTCGGCATCGCGGCCGTGGTCCACGGGCTCCTGGTCGCGACGGGCGCCGTCTGACTCCCACGCCCCGATCGCATCCGAAGCCCTAGCATTCGACGATGCCTCGACCCACCCTCCCCGGCCGCTCCCACGTGATCGCGATCATCCCGGTCGGGACGCTCGACGGCGCGAAGTCGCGGCTCGGCGCGGTCCTCGACGCCGAAGAACGGCTCGATCTGACGCTCCGCCTGGCCCGCACGACGATTGCCGCCGCGGTGGCGACTCCCGGCATCGTCGAGACGATCGTGGTCACCCCCGACGACACCGTCCGAAAGCTGGCGGACGAGCTCGGCGCGCGGCCGATCCGTCAGCGCAAAGGCGGCCTGAACCGGGGCATCGATGACGGCCGGGCGGAGGCGCTCGCCGCGGGCGCGAGCGCGGTCCTCATCCTGCCGATCGACCTGCCCGAGGTATCGAGCGCGGCCATCGCCGACGTGCTCGCCACGCTCGATCGCCCGGGTCGACCGCTGGTTGCGATCGTCGCGGATCGCCATGGTCGCGGCACGAACGCCCTGCTCCTCGCGCCGCCTGACGCGATCGACACCTGCTTCGGAGGGGACAGCCGGTCCGCCCATGTCGCGGCCGCCGCGGCAGCCGGCGCCGAGCTGGTCGAGCTCGGCGGACCGCTCGCCCTGGACCTCGACACGCCGGACGATCTGCTCCTCGCCGAGGCCAGCCTGCATCGCCACCGCCGGACCGTCGATGTCGGCTGAGACCCCGGCCGGCGCCCCGGCCCGGCGGCCCGACACGCCGGCTGCCGCAGCGGCCCGGTCCGATCCGGTCGG
>JANLYK010000261.1:0-2503 GCA_031365595.1 Chloroflexota bacterium
CGACGTCCCGCTCAGCAGGTCGAACGAGCGGCCGCTGTCTGGGGAGACCGCCGCCAGGATGTCGACCCCCGGGGCCGTGAGGTCGGGCTTTAGAAGGTCACCGCCCGCGCCGAGACTCGGGCCGCGCGAGGAGAACTCGGCCATCTTGGGCGCAGGTGCCGCGCCGGACACCACGCCGATCGTTGCGGTTGCTGCGGCGCCCGCCGAGGCGACGTACGCCTTGACGGCAGCGCCGGCGACATTGTCGATGTGGATGGTCGGAACGTGGTGGAGATCCGCGTTCAGCGAGTTCACGTTTGTGTTGGCGAGGATCATCCCGATGCCGCCGGCCTGCTTGACCGCGAGGCTCTTGTCGATCCGGGCGATGACGCCGCGATCGCACACGACGATCTTGCCGGTCACCTTGGCAGGATCGAGAGTGCCCGGGTAGCACAGGGCCACCTGGTCGGCGTTCGCGCCGGCCTTGCCTGACGCGGTCGAGACGACAAGCGAACCGCTCGTCGCGGTCAGGTTGGACGATGCCCCGGTGTAGGTTGCGCCGTTGCCGAGGGTCAGGATGGCCTCGGACGGGCGCGAGTGGGTGCTCGCGGCGACGGTGGTCAGCCAGGGGCTCGGATGGTTGACCGTGGACGCGGTGGGACCGCTGTTGCCGGCCGAATTCGCGACGAAGATGCCGGCCCGCGCGGCGAACAGGAAGGACACCTCGACCGGATCGAGGAACGAGGCGCTGGTGCCACTGATCGAGAAGTTGATCACGTCGACGCCGTCCGCGACGGCCTGGTCGATCGCGGCGACGCTGTCAGAGGACGAGCATCCGCCGTCGTCGCCGTTCCAGCAGACCTTGTACGCGGCGATCCGGGCGCGCGGCGCCATGCCGCTGATCTTGCCGAACGGAGCGGCGACGCCGGTCGCCTGGACGCCGTAGTTGCCGGCCGCCGTGCTCGAGGTGTGGCTGCCGTGGCTGTCGTGGTCACGGGCCGACTTGTAGTCGCCCTTGATCACGCCGAAGTGGCCGAAGCCGCTCAGGTAATAGCGGGCGCCGATCAGCTTGTTCGTGCACTTGTCCTGGGAGAACTGCTCGCCGGACTGGCAGCTTCCGTGCCAGGTCGCGGGCGGAGCGCCGTAGATCTGGAGGCGCTTGCCACTCGAGCCGGTTCGGAAGACCTGGTCGGCCTGATCCGAGAAGCTCGGGTGCTCGGGCCAGATGCCGGTGTCGACGACGCCGACGACGACGTCCTCGCCTGGTCCGCCCTGGGCGCCCGGGGATCCGGCACCGAGCTGGGACCACAGGCCGCCCGCGGCGTCGAGGCCGAGGAACGTGGGGGTGGTCGAGGTATCGAGCTTCCCGAGACGATCCTTCGAGACCGCGACGATGCCGGCCGTCGTCCGGAGCTTGGCGGCCTGGGCCGCGGTCATCCGGCCCGCGAACCCGTTGAACGAGTACGCGTAGTCGTACATCTTCGTGGCGCCGGGCAGCTTCGCGACCGTCGCGTCGTGCTGACCCTTGAGGTACGCGACATAGTTGATGACGGTGGCGGACGTCGGATCGATCTTCTTGCCCTTCGCGGGCTGGGTCGCCGCAAGGCCGCTGATGTCACCCGCGTACGCGACCGCGGGGGCCTCTTCCATCTGGACGATGTAGGTCCCGACGGCCGACCCGGGTGTCGACTTGGCCGTGGCTGCCGCCGGCAGGAGCGCCGCCAGCATCAGGGCGGACGCCGACACGGCGATGAAGAATCTACGGTGCATGTATCTCCCTTCAGGCAATGCCTGACTCCTCCACGCGGGGGGCCCAAGTGGCGAGCAACAAGGGGAAACGGACATGCCGCAGGCCGATGCAGGTCGCCGTGGGCTCGACGCGGGCCCTCCCGAGGCCGGCGTCACTCGTGAGGTGACGATACGGTCCGGGTCGACCAATGGTCAATTCGGACGTCGCCTTGGAACCACTCCAGGACGCAATGCCGGTGCGCCTGCGCACCGACCGAGCGATCAGCCGAGCTTGTCGATGAGCTCCTGGACGGCGGCCGCGGATGCATCGAAGGCAGCCTGCTCGTCGGCCGTCAACTCGATCTCGAAGACCTTCTCCATCCCGCCCCGGCCGAGCACGATCGGCACGCCGACGAAGAGGCCGGTCGTCTTGAACTCGCCCTTGAGCAACACCGCGCAGGGCAGGACCCGCTTCCGGTCGCGGAGGATCGCGTCGACCATCTCGAAGGCCGAGGCCGCCGGGGCGTAGAAGGCGGAGCCGGTCTTGAGCAGAGCGACGACCTCGGCGCCGCCGTTGGCCGTCCGCTCCTCGAGCGCCTTGACCCGGTCCGGCGGGAGGAGCTCGGTGATCGGCACGCCCGCGACGGTCGAGTACCGCGACAGCGGGACCATCGTGTCGCCGTGGCCGCCGAGAACGAAGGCGTGGGTGTCGGCGACGCTGACTCCGAGCTCCTCGGCGATGAACGACCGGAAGCGGGCCGAGTCGAGAACCCCGGCCATCCCCAGGACGCGCTCG
>JANLYK010000512.1:0-1529 GCA_031365595.1 Chloroflexota bacterium
CTTGCGCCGGGCGGCGATCCAGCCGACCCCGGCGAGGACGCCCTCGAGCGCGAGGATGTAGGCGTGGCCGGACAGGCCGATGGCCGAGTGGATGAACGCGCCGCCCGGGACATGCACGGGATAGATCAGGGCGGCTGCCAGGAAGACGACCACGACATGGATGAACCACGGCTGGAAGTCCTTCGAGTGCCGGCGCGTCCACGCCCCGACGAGCATGAACGGGACGAGGACCACCGATCCGATGATCACGGCGAAGTTGCCGATCGCCGCCACGAGGCCGAAGAAGCGAGTCTCCAGGATCGGGCCCGGGCCCTGGGCCAGGAACTTCCCGAGTGACGGCTCCGCCGTAATGCTGTTCCACTCGGCCATGGTCCTGATCCAGAGGGCGCTGCCGCTCGAGGCGGTCGGCGAGATCGAGCCGAAGACGGCGATCTGGCGCATCCACCATGGCGACATGACGAGCAGATACAGCCCGAAGCACGCGACGGCGGCGAGGAACGGGATGGCCGGCTTCACGGTCCCGCGCGACAGGAGCGCACGACCCCGATCGATCGCGAAGACGATGGCGGTCGTCAGGCCCAGGAAGATCCCGTCGTTCCGGGCGAGGGACGCGAGCCCGACCAGGAATCCGGCGGCGATGTACGAGCGGACATGGCCCTTCAGTCCGCGTGCAAGCAGATAGACGACCGCTGCGACGAGCGGCTGGAGGATCGCGAAGTTCTCGGGCTGGGGCATGAAGACCGCGCCCGCGCCGGGAGCCGCGGCGAGCAGGGCGGCCCCGATCCGGACCTCGCGCCGACATCCGGCCTCGCCCGCGATCAGGTACACGAGTGGCGCCGTGAACGCGCCGATGATGACCAGCGGCAAGGCGGACGCGAAGGCGGTCGGCCCGAGCACCAGGATGAACGCCGCCTGGATCATCGACGACAGCGGCAGCCAGTGGGCGTTGCTCGGAACCGGCAGCACTGGCACGTCTGGGATCCGATTGCCGACCTCGGCGAAGATCCAGATGAAGTCCACGTTGAACCCGTGGCCGGCGGCGAGCGCCCGGGCGACATCGACGTAGTAGTACGAGTCGGGGTAGGCGGGGTCCGGAAACGTCAGGGCAAGGACGAGCCGGACGACGACGGCGAACGCGAACAGAAGCAGGGGCATACGCACGGCCGGTGCAATGTAGCACCGCCCCTCCGACGCCCGGACTGGTACGAATCGCCTATTCCGGACCGACACGCCGACCGAGGGACGCGCCGAAATGCGGCGAGTAGGATGGCCGCGATGTCACTGCCCGGGGTTGACCGTCGACGGCGCCGCCTGAACCTCGTGCTCGTCGCCGTTGGCACTCTCGGCCTGTTCCTTGGCCTGGCGTGGCTGGCCTCGAGCGTCCAGACCGAGTGGCTCGTCGACGTGCGCGCCTACTACGACGCGGCGGCCCGCTTGAATGCCGGCGAGCCGCTCTACGCTCAGACCGTTTCCACCAACGAGTCGGCGTTCTACCGGTACCCGCCCCTGCTCGCCATCGGGTTCCGGCC
>JANLYK010000515.1:0-3196 GCA_031365595.1 Chloroflexota bacterium
CTGATCCGGCTCGGCCACATGCTCAACACCGTTCACTTCTTCGCCGGCTATCCGGTCGAGCCGATCGACATCCACGCCTCGATCCGCCACCTCCACGCGATCCACGACCTGCTGACCCTGTCCGACAAGCCGATCCACGCCTACAGCCTCGGCCGCCAGCGCAACCTGGACGCGCTCGAGATGGTCCGGATCGCGCGCGACATCGACGACGCGACCCTCAACCGCGAGCCGTCGATCTTCACGGTGATCAACTCGTCGTCGCCGCTCCGGCTCGACACGCCGATGCTCCATGGCATCCTCGAGTTTTCGGCCCGCAACCAGGTCATTGTCATGACCCCGTTCACGCTCGCCGGGGCGATGGCGCCGGTGACCCTCGCGGGCGCCCTCGCTGAGCAGAACGCCGAGGCTCTCGCCGGGATCGTGCTGACCCAGGTCGTCCGGCCGGGCGCGCCGGTCGTCTACGGCGGCTTCACCTCCAACGTCGACATGCAGTCGGGCGCGCCCGCGTTCGGCACGCCCGAGTACATGCGGACCGCGATGATCGGTGGCCAGCTGGCCCGCCGGTACAAGATCCCGTACCGGTCGTCCAACGTGTCGGCCGCGAACTCGGTCGACGCCCAGGCGGCCTACGAGTCGGTGTTCTCGCTGTGGGGCGCGATCATGGGCGGCGTGAACCTGCTCATGCACGGGGCCGGCTGGATGGAGGGCGGGCTGCACGCCGGCTACGAGAAGATGATCCTGGACGCGGAGCTGCTCGGGATGGTCGAGGCGTTCCTCGAGCCGGTCGTCGTCGACGAGGACACGCTTGCGTTCGACGCGATGGTCGACGTCGGGCCGGGCGGGCACTTCTTCGGGACCGCCCACACGCAAGCCCGATTCAAGACCGCGTTCCACAAGCCGCTGCTGTCCGACTGGCGCAACTACGAGAGCTGGGAGGAGGCCGGCTCCCCGCAGGCGCCCGAGAAGGCGAACCGGATCTGGAAGCAACTGCTCGCCGCGTACGAGCCGCCGCCGCTCGATCCGGGCATCCGCGAAGAGCTCGATGCCTTCGTGGCACGCCGCGTGGAAGAGGGCGGCGTCGCGACGGACTTCTAGGGACGTGGACAAGTTCCACTCGTTGACATGCGACTGGTCTACGGCTAGTCTGATTCGGTGAGATCGATTGGCTCCTATGAAGCGAAGACCCACCTGCCTCGCCTCCTCGATGAGGTCGCGAAGGGCGAACGGATCACGATCACGAAGCACGGGATCCCCGTGGCCGTCCTCGTTCCTCCCGGCGCGGCCGTTGAGCAGGACCGGGACGCCGTCATCCGTTGGATGCGGGAATTCCGCAAGGGACATCCGCTCGACGGCGTATCCATCCGCGAACTGATCGACGAAGGACGCCGCTGATGTTCGTCATCGACGCATCGGTGGTCATCGCCTGGTGCCTCGAGGACGAGTCAAGTGAGTCAGCCGAGGCGGCCGTTGAGCGGCTGATGGTCGAGGGTGGGATTGCGCCGGCCCACTGGCCAATGGAGATCGCCAGTGCGCTCCGTTCCGCCGAGCGCCGCGGTCGGCTTGATGAGACGTCAATCGACCGACTGCGGCCGCGACTCACAGCGTTGCCGATCGAGATCTTGCCGGTTGAGTTGTCAACGGCGCTGAGCGTGATCGACACCGCCCGACGGCATCAGCTAAGCGTGTACGACGCGTGCTACCTGGAACTCGCCGACCTTCGCGGTGTGGGACTTGCGACATTCGACGCTGGTCTCGCCCGAGCATGCCGGGCGGCGGGCATCCCGCTCATCGCGGCCTGACGCACCGGACGACCGTCCTCGCGTAGGCTTCCTCGGTCGGGAACTCGTGGAGGGTCGTGTGAAGTCGTCTACTCAGGTCGTCGTCATCGGTGGAGGCGTCGTCGGCGCCAGCGTCCTGTACCACCTGACGAAGGCGGGCTGGACCGACGTCATGCTCCTCGAGCGGCGCGAGCTGACGGCCGGCTCGACGTGGCACGCGGCCGGCGGGATGCACACCCTCAACGGGGACCCGAACGTCGCCCGCCTCCAGCAGTACACGATCCAGCTCTACGACGAGATCCAACGGGTCTCCGGCCAGGACTGCTCGATCCACCTGCCGGGCGGCCTGATGCTCGCCGACACGGAGGTCCGGATGGACTTCCTGCGCATGGCCCAGGCCCGCGGCCGGTATCTCGGGATGGAGCTCGACCTCATCACGCCGAACGAGGCGGCCGAGATCTTCCCGCTCATGGACTCGCAGTACTTCGTCGGCGCCCTCTACGACCCGATCGAGGGCCACGTCGACCCGAGCGGGGTCACGCGGGCGTACGTCAAGTGCGCCCAGCTGCTTGGCGCCGAGGTCCACCAGCACACCCCCGTCGTGGGCCTCAGCCAGCGCCCGGACGAGACCTGGGACGTCCGGCTCGAGAACGGCGACACGATCCACACGGAGCACGTTGTCAATGCCGGCGGCCTGTGGGCGCGCGAGGTCGGCCGGATGGTCGGGATCGAGCTGCCGGTCCTCGCCATGGAGCACATGTATCTCCTGACCGTCGACATGCCCGAGGTCCAGGCGAATGTCGAGAAGACCGGCAAAGAGATGCCGATGGCCCTCGACTTCGCCGGCGAGATCTACATCCGCCAGGAGGGGCGGGGGATGCTCCTCGGGACCTACGAGCAGGCGGCGGTGCCGTGGTCCCCGAAGGAGACGCCGTGGGACTTCGGGTCGCAGCTTCTGAAGCCGGACCTCGACCGGATCACGCCGGAGCTGTCCGTCGCGTTCCAGCACTACCCGGCGATGCGAGACACCGGCATCCGCAAGGTCGTCAACGGGCCGTTCACGTTCGCGCCCGACGGGAACCCGCTCGTCGGGCCCATCCGAGGGCTGCGCGGCTACTGGGTCGCGTGCGGTGTCATGGCGGGCCTCAGCCAGGGCGGCGGCGTCGGGCTGGCGCTGGCTGCTTGGATGACCGCCGGTGACGCGGGCGACTCCGGGATGGATATCTGGGCGATGGACGTCGCCCGCTACGGCGATTACGCGACGCTCGCCTACACGAACGCGAAGGTCCAGGAGAACTACCGGCGGCGGTTCCGGATCACGTTCCCGAACGAGGAGCTGCCGGCCGGCCGCCCGCTCCTGACGACACCGATCCACGACCGGCTGACGGCGGCAAACGCCGTCTGGGGCGCCACGGCAG
>JANLYK010000516.1:0-6953 GCA_031365595.1 Chloroflexota bacterium
CCTTCTCCACGAGCGCCGGGCTGATCTGCCCGGCAACGTGATCCTGATGTTCCAGCCCGGCGAGGAGGGCATGGGCGGGGCGAAGACGATGATCGACGAGGGGTTGATCGACGCCGCCGAGGCCAACGGTGGCGCCCGCCCGACCGGAACCCTCGCCGTCCACATCGGCACCCGCTACCCGACTGGCGAGGTCCATCTCAGGCCCGGGCCCCAGATGGCGGCAACCGACGTGATCCGGATCACCGTCCGCGGTCGCGGCGGCCACGCGTCGGCGCCGCACAGCTCCCTCGACCCGATCGTCGTCGCGGCCGAGATCGTCCTCGCTCTCCAGGCGATGGTCACCCGCCGGATCGACGTCTTCGACCCGGCCGTCGTCACGATCGCCCAGATCACGGCCGGCACGACGAACAACATCATCCCGGAGTCCGTGTTCCTGTTCGGGACGATCCGGACCGTGTCCGAGAAGAGCCGGGCGGAGGTCCGGGCGGGCGTCCGCCAGGTCGCGGAGGGGATCGCCGCCGCCCATGGAGCGACCGCCGAGGTCGATCTCGAGGCCGGCTACCCGGTGACGATCAACGATCCCGGGTTCACCGCATTCGTCATGGACACGGCGCGGAGCCTGATCGGCGACGACAAGGTCGAGGAGCTGGCGGCTCCGATCATGGGTGCCGAGGACTTCTCGTATGTCCTCCAGCAGGTTCCGGGGGCGATGGCGTTCGTGGGCGCCCGGCCGGACGGCCAGGATCCCGCGACCGCGCCCCAGAATCACTCGAACCTGGTCGTGTTCGACGAGCCGGCGATGGTCGTCGGCGTCGCCCTGTACGCGGCGGTCGCGATCCGCCACCTGACGGGAGCCTGAGCGATGACCGACGAGCCGATGACCTCGCCAGAACCGCCCGCCCGGCCGCGCTGCCCGTTGTGCGGTCACGAGGAGTTCCAGCACGAGAAGGGTAAGATCGATTCCGCGTGGGGCATCACCGCCCACAAGGTCGACATGCTCGTCTGCCTGCGTTGCGGCAACGTGCTCCTCTTCTACGAGGGCAACACGATCTTCGACTTCGACTGATGGATCGACCCCTGATCGAGCGGCTCGAGAGTGTGCCGGATCGACTGGCGAGGGCCGCCCGCGGCGCGCCGACTGCGCCGGCCGATGAGTGGACCCCGTCGGACATCGTTCGGCATCTGATCGCTGGTGAGATCGAGGTCTGGCACATCCGGATTGCGCAGCTCGCGACCGAGGACCACCCGACCTGGGCGTGGGCCGAGCCCGACCGCTGGCAGGGCGAGCCCGATGCGTCGCTCGAGCGCCTCCTCGAGGTGTATCGGGCTGCGCGCTCGCGGACCGTCGCGATGCTCGCCGCACTCGATGACGACGGCTGGGCGCGGACCGGCACCCACGAGACGTTCGGCGTCCTCGATATCGCCGGCCTGCTGAGCCGGGCCGTCGATCACGACGACGAGCACCTGCTCAGCCTGGCGGGCTGAGGCCCTTCACGGTCAGAGGACTCGCGCCCGGATGAGCGCCCAGCCGGGCTCGTCGCCGGCCGCGACCGAGGGCGAGCCGGGCCGCCGGACCGTGACCGCGCCCGCCGGTGGTTCGATTCAGGTCCGGCCGGTGTCGTGGCCGCCCGGCCTGATGCTCGACATGGCTCAACCTGGCACGAACGAGCGTCGCCCAATGTCCGGGGCGGTCTCGAACTGTCGATTGGACAATTGGGCCGCGCCTACTCGTGAGGAATTGATGTCGCAGGCGGATCAACCGCCCGACGGCGCGCCCAGCGGACGGGCCGGCCGGTCGGCGATACTCGGACGATGGACCGCACCGAACGCACCGAGCTGATCGAGCGCTACCGGACCGGCACGGCCGATGTCGAGGATGCCCTCGCCGGGATTACCGACAAGGAACTGGACCGGCCTCCCGCCGACACCGAATCGTGGACCGCCAGGGCCGTCGCCCACCACCTCGCCGACAGCGAGGCCATGGCATACATCCGGCTGCGCCGCCTGATCGCCGAGGACCATCCGCTGATCGCCGGCTACGACGAGCCCGTGTGGGCCCGCCGGCTCCACTACGACCGCCCGATCGGGCCCTCGATCGCGGTCCTGGCGGCCGTCCGGGACGCGAGCCTCCAAGCTCGAGGCCCTCGATGACGCAGAGTGGGCGCGGGCCGGCACGCACAGCGACTCCGGCTCGTATGCGGTGGCCGACTGGCTCCGGATCTACGCGGCCCACGCCCACGAGCACGCCGACCAGATCCGGGCGGCTCGGGCGGAGGCGCTTCGGGCCTGACCGACCGGCGTCAGTCCGGGACGGCGGTCGCCGCGAAGGCGGCCATCGACGGGTACGTCGCGTCGGGGCGGGCGCTGGCGAGGGGGGTCGCGCCGGCTCCCGGCCGGTCGTGGCGGCGATCGATCCAGACCGTGCGGAAGCCCAGGCGCTGGGCCGGCTCGTGATCGTGGAACAGGCTCTGGGCGACGTGCAGGATCCGGGCCTGGGGAACGCCGTCGGCCCCGAGCCGCTCGACGAGGGCGGCGAAATTGCGCTCGTCGGGCTTGTACGAGCCGACCTGCTGGGCCGTCACGATCCAGTCGAACTCGACTCCGAGCCGGGCGTTCGACGCGGCGAACAAGTCGTCGTCGCAGTTCGTGAGGACGCCCAGCCGGAAGCGGGTCTTGAGCCGGGCCAGGGCATCGTGCGAGTCCGGGAACGCCGGCCAGTCCGCGACCGAGCCACCGAGTCGCGCGGTGTCGTCGGCCGTCGGGCTGGCGCCGTGCGCTCGCGCCACTGCGGTCACGCCTTCGCCGAGGATGTCCCGATAGCGACGGTACGGGCCGGCCTCGAGAGTCGCCTCGGCGTTTGCATACTCCACGAGGAGCGCCTCGTCGTCATCAGCCGCGGTCGATCCCGCGGTCAGGACCGTCCTGAGCGCTGCGAGGATTCCGGCCTCCCAGTCGATCAAGGTCCCGTACGTGTCGAAGGTCAGCGCGTCGAAGGCGGCGTAGTCGAGATCGGTCATCGCCGGATTGTGCACTTGAGCGTCGCCGATGTGCCGGCCGGTGCGGACGCGATCAGCGTGGTTGATCAACGTCGACGCGTCTGAGCGTTGCGGCCTTCACGAGCGACCCGAATCGGGACTTCTTGTCGCGCCGCTGAGCGTGCTGACGTCCGATCTGATCAGCCAACTCGATCGCGGACGCGCCGTCGAGGGGACAGGGACGCCGCTTCCACCCCGCGGGGCCCGTGCGCACCGGACCTTCGGTCCACGTCGGGGTCGAATCGTCGGGCTTGTCGCGTCGCGATCGGCGGGAGACGATCGCCGGGCTTTCATCCCGGGGGCCCAGGAGGACTCAATTCCATGTCATCTGTTCGTGCCAAGCCTGCCAGGTTTCGTATCGCTGCCGCCGTCGTGGCGTGCGGGCTCCTCGCCACTGCCGCCATCGGGCCGGCTCTCGCGTCATCTCGGCCGACGTCGCCAAACACCACGGACTGGTCATCGCTGGCCCGCGCCCGCCATCTCCAGGCGGAGACGGTCGGAGCCGATCTGGACGAGCTCGCGGAGCTCGCCGGACTGATCGACCCGGATGGCGATCAGGACGAAGCCGCGAAGGACGCAGAGTCGCCCGATGCGGCCGAGACCCCCGATGCGGCCGAGACCCCCGATGCGGCCGAGACCGCCGAGCCGGCCGAAACGCCGGAGCCGGCCGAGAAAGCCGAGCCGACACACACAGCGCGCCCGGTCGCGACGGCAACGGACGAGGACGCCGACGACGACGGCGACCACGAGGACGCGGACGATGCCGACAACGATGACAACTCGGCTGACCACCAGGAATCCGAGAGCCACGACGAGAGCGACGCCGGGGAGCACGACGGCGGCGATTCGGGCGGCGACTGACGACTCCGTGAGCGGGCTCCGGGCACCGGGTCTGCTCGACGCCCATCCGCCGTCGGTTGTCCGCGACCGGCGGCGGTTCGATTCCCGGACCCGCGGAAGCTAGCCCTTCGCGCCGCCCGTGAAGTTCCAGCCCGCCAGGTGGAGCGACGGGACCAGGTAGATCGAGTCCCAGCCGCCGAGGATCACGGCCCGCTCGCGGGTCATGCCCCGAACCGCGTCCGGCCCGAGCGCGTCGAGGAACGACTGCGTGAAGCGCAGGTTCGTGACCGGCCGGACGATCCGCCCGCCCTCGATCAACCACACGCCATTTCGGGTCAGCCCGGTCACGACCTGGGTCCGCGGATCGAGGATCCGGGTGTACCAGAAGTCGGTGACGAGGACGCCCCGCTCCACGCCCGCGATCAGCTCGTCGGTCGTTCGCTCGCCGGCACCGACGACGAGGTTCGCCCCGAGCGCGCCCCACGCCGCCCCGCCCTCGACCGCATGGCCGGTGCTCTCGGCGCCCGCGGACCGAGCCGTCCTCCGGTTGTGGAGAAGCCCGCTCGTCACCCCGTCCCGAACCAGATCGAGCGGCCGCTTCGGCGTGCCCTCGATGTCGAACGGGATGCCGATCGTGGCCGGATCCGTCACGTCGTCGCGGATCGTGATCGAGCGATCGAATTGGGCTTCGCCCACGCGGGCGAACGAGCGGCCCTCCTCGACGGCCTTGCCATTGAACCCCGACACGAGCAGGAACGACAGGATGTTGGCCACGCAGTCGGGCTCGAGGACCACCTCATAACGACCCGGCGCCAGGTCGGTCGGGTTGCTGGCGCCGCGGGCCTTGTCGGCCGCCCGCTCTCCCACGGCCGACCCGTCGAGATCGGCAATTGCGACGGACGTAATCCGTGCGCTGCCGTCGGCGGTCGAGGTCCGGGCGATCCCATCGATCGTGGCGGCGGTTCCGCGGCCCGTCAGCCGCTGGCCGGCACTGTTGGCGAACGCCAGGTGGACGGTCCTCGTGGAGCAGTAGCCGGCGGTCTCGAGCCCGCCCGCGGCGTCCACGAACGTGCGCACCCGGGCGGCTCGCTCGTCCGGCGTCGCGGTTGCGGTCGCCCCGTCGAAGTGGTCCACCGCGGGCGCGTCGGCTCGCGGCGACAGGCCCGGCCAGTCCGGATCGGCCGGTCGGATCCGGGCGGCCTCGAGGACGCCGTCGATCGCACGGCCGAGGCTCTCGTCGTCGACCGGCCCGTCGATCGAGGTCGACGCGTTCCGGCCGTCGACGGCAACCCGGATGAGGACGTGGTTGACCTCGGACGCCACGTTCTGGTGGATGAAGCTGGTCGCGAATCGGGTCAGGGCCTCGGTGCCCTGGCGAACGGTCACCTCGACATCGGCATCGCGGGCACGCGCCCGGGCCAGCGCGACCGCGCGCTCGGCGGTGTCGAGGGCCCGATCGGCGGCGCGCGCGGCGTCGTCTGTCGTCGTCTGGCTCACCCGCGGACCCCGACCCGGATCCCGCGGAAGCGGGCGGGCACGGCCGGATGTCCCGTGTGGCCGATCTGCTGGGGCTGGCCCTTGCCGCAGTTCGGCGTCCCCCAGAACGTCCACTCGTCGGGGCTGCCGAGCATGTCGAGCGCGCCCCAGAACCGCGGGCTGATCGCGGTGTAGGTCGGGTTCTTCAGGAGCCGGCCGCGCTTCCCACCCTTGATCTCCCAGCCGATCTCGCAGCCGAACTGGAAGTTGAGCCGCTTGTCGTCGATCGACCACGAGCGGTTCGTGTCCATGAAGATGCCGTCGTCGGTCGCCTCGATCATCGCGGCCAGCGAATCCGTCCCGGGCAGGAGGCCCACGTTCGTCATCCGGACCATGGGGATCCGGTCGAAGCCCTCCGAGCGGACCGCGCCCCCGGAGCGCTCGATTCCGGCCAGGGCCGCCGAATCGCGACCGCTGAGCGCGCCGACCCAGATCCCGTCCTTCACGATGTCGACCGGGTGGGCGGGCGTGCCCTCGTCGTCGTAGCCGAAGCTGCCGAGGGCGCCGGGCAGGGTCGCGTCGGCCGTGATGTTCATGAGCTCGCTTCCGAACCGGAGCGACCCAAGCTGGCGGAGGTCCAGCCAGGACGTCCCGGCGAACGCCGCCTCCCAGCCGAGGATCCGGTCGAGTTCGGTCGCATGCCCGACCGACTCGTGGATCTGGAGGGCCATCTGCTCCGAGCCGAGAATCAGGTCGGTGGCGTCGAGCGACGGGCAGACGTCGGCGGTCAGGAGCTCGCGCGCCTCGGCGGCGATCCGCGGCGCGTTGCCCGGCAGGTCCAGCTCGCGGATCAACTCCCAGCCGCGCGTCCCGTACTGGCCGCGGATCCCGGGATAGCTCCGGCGCTGCGTCTCGCTTTCGCCGACGGCGGTGGCACTCATCGCCGCCCCGCACTCGACGATGTGCTGGTCCACGCTCGTCCCCTCCGACGAGACGAACCACTTGTGCGTGTCCCAGATCCGGTGGCTCGCCTCGGCGAGGTCGGCGCCGTGCTCCTGCATCGATCGGGTGACGCTCTCAAGGAGGTCGCCCTTCTCGGCGAGCCCGACCGCCCACGGATCCTCGGGGACCTCGTTGGCCCAGTGGCCCGTGACCGGTCGCTCCGGCGTCAGCGCGAGGTCGGCGCCGGGAACGAGCGTCGAGGCCCGGGCGACGGCCGCCGCCTGTTCGCCGGCGCGGCGGGCCGCAGCCGTCCCCACGTCCGGGACGGCGAAGAAGCCCCACGACGAGCCGATCAACGCCCGGACGCCGATGCCCGTCCGCTCCTCGCGATCGAGGGCCTCGATGACGCCGTTGCGGGCGCTCATCGCCTCGCTCCGGATCTCCATGACCCGTGCGTCGGCGTACGTTGCTCCGGCGGCGAGTGCGGCCTCGACGGCTCGTTTCGCGACGTCTTCCATTCGGGGAAGGGTAGGGGTCGCGGCCGGGTCGCGCCGCTCAGCCCTCCGTCCGGACGGGTTCCGCGCCGCCGTCGGCGAGTGCGCGCCGCGCGTCCGCCGGGAGGGCAGCGACGCCGGCGGCGGCCCGGAGAAACGCCGCGAT
>JANLYK010000358.1:0-1787 GCA_031365595.1 Chloroflexota bacterium
CGCGCTCCGGCACCGTTGACCCCGATCGGGCCATCGACGCGTCCTGCGCATGGACCGGACCATCCGCCTCGTCCACTCCTTTCCAGCGCGCGGGTGAGGTTCGACGATGCAGCGACGGGTGCTCCGCCGAGCGGCGACGGCCGCGATGACAGTCCTGCTCCTGACGGCGATCGTGGCCCAGGCCGACACGGTCCCGGCCGACGGCGACAACGTGACCGCCGGCAACCGGGGCTCGATCGACCTCGGCACTGCGAGCCCCGGTCAGACGCTCACCTGGCCGGTCCGCTTCCGCCTCACCTGCGCGGGGCTCAGCCATGCCGAACCTGGCGCGACGATCACCCTTGACCAGTCCGGATCGATCGTCCCGGAAGGCGGCAGCGTCAGCGCCACCACGACCACGATCGGGCCCGTCCCGGCCGATTGGACCGCGGCGAACGAAGGCTGTCCGTCGCCGGCGCCAACGCTCCTGTCGAGCGCGCCGAGCACGGTCACGATGACGATGCCGCCGACGCCCGGTCCGCACGATTTCACGGTCATGTGGTCGCGCTCGGGCGCCGCCGGCCTCAGTGGCTCGACGGCCATCACGATCCACCTCGAGGTCGTTGGCAACGCGCCGCCGCAACTGAACCTCCCGACCAACATCCTCGCCGAGGCGACGTCCCCCGCCGGCGCCGCCGTCACGTGGACCGCGACCGCCACCGACCAGGAGGACGCGCCCCCGCCGACCCCGACCTGCAGCCCGGCCAGCGGCTCGACCTTCGACCTAGGCCTCACCACCGTCCAGTGCGCGGTCACCGATGGCGGGGGAGCGACCGCCAGCGGCTCGTTCCTCGTCTCGGTCCAGGACACCACCGTCCCGAGCCTGGGCGCCATGCCGACCGACCAGCACCTGACCACCACCAGCCCGACGGGCGCGACGCTCACCTACGCGCTCCCGACGGCCACGGACGTCGCGGACCCGGCTCCGGCCGTGACGTGCTCCCCGGCCAGTGGGAGCACAGTCCCGGTGGGCGCCACGACGGTCACCTGCACCGCCACCGACGCGACCGGCAACAGCGCGTCGGGCTCATTCGCGGTCGACGTCCGGTACGTGACCCCGACGGCCTGGTCCGTTCGCTGGGGCGAGCCGGTTGCGACGAGCGGGTCGACGTTCGTGGCCAACCCGGGCCGGACGGTCCCGGTCAAGGTCGAGATCTTCGCCGACGGCGTGGAGCAGTCGCACGGCGACGCCACCCTCGAGCTCGCGACCTGCGACGGGGGATCCCTCGGGGCGCTCGACCTGGGGTGGGACGGCGGCCGGTGGGCCGCCCACCTCGACACCGGGCGCCTCGGCGGGCCGGGCTGCTACGAGGTGACGGCGACTCTCGACGGCCACGCCGCAGGCTCGTTCCGGCTCGACCTTCGTCGCGACAGCGCTGCGGCCACCAAGTCCGCTCCGGCGGCCAGAGAGAGGCCCGCCAAGGGTCGGTAGCCAGGTTCTTCGACGCTCCTCGCTGCACCCGCCGCGCCGCCTCTGATTCCGTAGCCGCCCCCGGTACTCCTTGGCGGCGCGCCCCCGCACCGTTTGACCCCTATCGAGCCATCGACCTCCGCCGCCCGACCGCCGACCATCGGTTGGTCCCCACACACGGTCGCAGTTGCGAGGTCCTTGTATGCATTTCCTCCAAACCCTGTCGTCCCCGACCAACCACGTGCAGGCGCGGTCGTGACCCGCCTCCTCGCCCTCCTCGCGGGCGTCATCGCTCTCGTCGGTCTATCGACATCGGTCGTCGTCGCGACCCCGGACC
>JANLYK010000407.1:0-3730 GCA_031365595.1 Chloroflexota bacterium
CACCGATCATCGCGGCTGCGGCCGTCGCCGACGAGCTGGCCGGCCGGACGACCGACGCCGGGATCGTGCGCGACCTGCTCGCATCCGGCGCGGCCGATGTCGCCGGGGCGGAGGCGATCGCCGCCATCCTCGGGCAGTGCAGGACGATCATCACGCTCGCGTCCGGGGCGGATCGACCGGCGGCGCGCGAGCTCGCCCTGAAGATCGAGGAGGCGGCCTGGCTGCCGACCACGATGCGCGACCTCGAGACATTCCTCCACGGCCACCTCCCGGCGATGGACGAGACAACCGGGCTCGTGCTGATCCTCACCGATCGAGCCGATCGCGCCGCGCGAGTGGCTCGGGCTCGCCAGGCGCTGGCCGCGGCGAAGGTTGTCGGGATCCGGGCGGCGGCGATCGTCGGGCGCGACGTCCACGGCCAGCTCGACGGGGCCCTGACCCCGGCCGGACGGCTCCGGGTCGACGAGGCGAAGGCCCTGCCGGCTCCGCTCGCCGCCCTTGCCGGCTCGGCCACGCCGCTCCAGCTCCTGACCGAGCGGATCGCCCGGGTCCGGGGCACGAATCCCGATCTGATCCGGCGTGACGACCCGGTCTACGTCGCGGCGGCCGACGCGGCGGGCTGACGGGCCGGCCGCGCGGCGGCTAGAAGAGGGCCTCGGACATCAGGTCGATCATGTCGAGGTCCCGGGGCAGGAAGTCCTGGAGCATGATCCGCTCGGCGCCCGCGTCGGCGAAGCGGGCGACCATCGTCCGCGCCTGGTCGGGGGTGCCCATCACCCAGCGCGGCTCGCGGGCACCGATCCACTCGTCGCCGCCGACCACGTTGCCGAACGCCGCCAGCAGCGCCGCCTTTCGGCGCGCCACCTCCCGCGCGTCCCGCCCGATCAGGACTCCGGCCATCACCGAGCGGGCCATCGTGGCCGGATCCCGATCGATCGCCTCGCACGCTGCCCGGAGGTCGGCGAACTTCGAAGCGGCCTTCTCGGGCGAGCTCGACGAGAGGTTGAACTCATCGCAGTAGCGGGCGGCGATCCGCATCGAGCGTGGCGACCCCTCTCCGCCGGTCAGCAGCCGCGGCCGCGCACCACCGCCCAGAGACGTCGGCCGGCCGGATCGGGACACCGGCTTGGGATGGAACGATGCGTCCTGGATCGTGACGTGGGTCCCGGCGAACGACCAGCCGTCCGGCTCGCCCCACAGCCCATGGAGGACGGCGAAGTGCTCCTCGAGCATGTCGCCCCGGACCTTGATCTCGGGGAACGCCAGCCCGAGCTCGCGGTGCTCGACCTCGTTCCATCCGGCGCCCAACCCGAACTCCACCCGACCGCCGCTCATCTCGTCGACCGTCGTCACGACCTTTGCGAGCTGGCCGGCCGGCCGGAACGTGACCGGTGAGACAAGCGTGCCGAGCCCGATCGTGGTCGTCTCCCGGGCGAAGCCGGCGAGCACCGCCCAGGCGTCCGTCGTCGGCTCACCAGACGGACCGGGGAAGCTCTGGTAATGGTCCGAGCGGAAGAACGATTCGAAGCCGAGCGACTCCGCCCGCTGGACGATTGCCAGCTGCTCGGCGTACGACAGGCCCTGCTGGGGCTCGATCATCAGCGCGAAGCGCACGTTCTTCCTCCTGCATTTCGGCGCCGGAAACCCGATCATCGTTGCGCCCGCGATAGTCGCGGTTGACACGATCATTGCCCGGCGCTAGATTATTCGCATCATGCGAACCATTCAGCCCGCCCCGACCGAATCCGCGTCAGGCCCCGCACCCTCTCCAGCTCCGGACGCGACCCTCGATCGGATCGTCCTCGAGCTCCAGGAGATGATCAGCGGCCTGCGCTGCTCGGGCACGGGCAAGATGGTGAAGCTCGGCATCAGCATGACGCACCTCCACATCCTGTGGCTGCTGGACCATCACGGCGACCTGCCGATGAGCCGTCTTGCGGACCTTCTCGACGTATCCCTGAGCAACGCGACGGGTCTGGTCGACCGGATGGAGGAGCGCGGAATCGTCGAGCGGGTCCGCGTTCCCGACGACCGGCGTGTCGTTCTCGTCCGAATGGCGGCCGAGGGCGTTCGCGTTCGCGACGAGGTCGAGGCGATGCGCCAGGACCGCTTGCGCGCGGTGCTGGGTCGGCTCGAACCGACCCAGCTCGAGCGGGTCCTCGCCGCCACCATCGACCTCCGTCGAGCCGCCGCCGAAGAGATCGGCGCCGATCACCTCGTCGCCCACACCCACCGCCACTGAAGCCGACGCGCGCTGCCGGCTCGGCCGGTCGCCGGCGTCTCCCCTGCCGCATCCCCAGGAGGATCACATGGAATCATTCCCCGTCGAACATGACGGACGGACCCAGACGCTCGAGGACGATCCCGCCCTCGGGCTGTCTCACCGGGCCAAGATGGAGGTCCTCTTCGCGGTCCTCCTCGGCCTGTTCCTCGGCGCGCTCGACCAGACGATCGTCGGTCCCGCGCTGCCCACGATCGTCACCCAGCTGGCCGGCAACGACATCTATGTCTGGGCCGTCACGATCTACCTGCTGACGAGCACGATCAGCGTCCCGTTCTGGGGCAAGCTCTCCGATCTCTACGGCCGCAAGCCGATGTTCATGATCGGGATCATCATCTTCCTCGTCGGCTCGGCGCTGTCCGGGCTCAGCCAGAACATGACCCAGCTGATCGTGTTCCGCGGGATCCAGGGCGTCGGCGCGGGCTCGTTGTTCCCGATTGCGCTCGCGGTCATCGGCGACCTCTTCACGCCGGCCGAGCGCGGCAAGTACCAGGGCCTGTTCGGAGCCGTGTTCGGGATCGCGTTCATCGTCGGTCCGCTCGTCGGCGGCTTCCTGACCGAGAACATCGGTTGGCACTGGATCTTCTACGTCAACCTGCCGGTCGGAATCGTCTCGCTGTTCTTCATCTGGCGGCTCCTGCCGACCGTGAAGACAGCCCGGGCGACCCGCAACTTCGACTTCCTCGGCGGCGCGATCTTCACGGTCGCGATCAGCGCCCTGCTCATCGGGCTGACCCAGAAGGGCCAGACCGATCCGGCCACCCACCGCCTCTACAACTGGACCGATCCGACCGTCGGCGGGCTGATCCTCGCGGCCCTCGTCGGGATCGCCCTCTTCCTCGTCGCCGAGTCCCGGGCGAAGGAGCCGATCGTTCCGCTCCAGCTGTTCCGCAACCGGACGTACGCGGCCTCGATGGTCGCGACGTTCTTCGCCGCCTTCGCGTTCTTCGGGGCGATCATCTTCCTGCCGCGCTGGTTCCAGATCGTCCAGGGCTTCTCGCCGACGTGGTCGGGCCTCGCCGCCCTGCCGCTCATGGCCGGCCTGATCTTCAGCTCGATCACGTCGGGCCTGATCGTCGCCCGGACCGGCAGGTACAAGTGGCTCACCGTGGGCGCGATCGTGCTCATGGGGATCTCGACCCTGCTCATGACCCAGCTCCGGGCCGACACGTCGCTGCCGGTCGTCTGGCTCTGGATGTTCATCGCCGGGCTCGGCGTCGGGCCGACGTTCGCGGTCTTCACCCTGATTGTCCAGAACGCGGTGCCGTTCAACCTGCTCGGTGTCGCGACCTCGAACCTGACGTTCTTCCGCCAGATCGGCGGGACGGTGGCCCTCGCGATCGTCGGCACGATCTTCAGCAGCTCGTTGCTCGAGGAGATCGGTCCGCAGCTGACCGCCGCCGGCACGCCGCAGCAGCTGGTCGACGGCTTCACGGCCGGGATCAACAG
>JANLYK010000424.1:0-7812 GCA_031365595.1 Chloroflexota bacterium
CATCTTCGTCGCGAATTCGGCCGGCAACAGCGGTCCGACCGCTTCTACCGTCAACCACCCGAGCCCGTGGCTCACCACGGTCGCGGCGAGCACGCACTCGCGGGCAAGCGTAGCGACCCTGACCCTCGGCAATGCCGCCACCTACACGGGCGCATCATCGAACCTGACCCCGACCAGCGGTTCGCTGGTCGTCTCGACCGCATCAGGCAAGGCCGGCGCGAGCGCCAGCCAGGTCGCCCTGTGCTACCCGGGCACCCTTGATCCCGCAAAGGTGACCGGCAAGATCGTCGTGTGCGATCGTGGCGCCATCGCCCGGATCGACAAGAGCCTCGCGGTCAAGCAGGCCGGCGGCATCGGGATGGTCCTCGCCAATACCTCAGAGAATTCGCTGAACGCCGACCTCCATTACGTGCCCACGATTCATGTCGATGATGTGGCCGGCGCCGCGGTCAAGGCCTACGTGGCCTCGGCGGGCTCCACGGCAACCGCAACCATCGGCGCCGTATCCGGCGCCGCGCCGGCTCCGAAAATGGCGGCGTTCTCGTCGCGTGGGCCGAGCCTGGGCGCCGGAGGCGACCTCCTCAAGCCGGACCTCACGGCCCCGGGCGTCGACATCCTGGCGGCGGTCTCCCCGGACAGCGGCCGATCGTTCGATCTCCTGAGCGGAACCTCGATGTCCAGCCCCCACATCGCGGGGATCGGCGCCCTGATGAAGGACGCCCATCCGACCTGGAGCCCGGCGGCGATCAAGTCGGCGCTGATGACCTCGGCCTATGACACGCTCGACGCCGCAAACGATCCGTTTGCCCAGGGCGCCGGTCACGTCAAGCCGAACGGCGCCGTCAGTCCGGGTCTCGTGTACGACTCCGGCATGGACGACTGGCGCAACTTCCTGCGAGGCCAGGGTCTGTGCCGGTTGTGCTTCGGTACAAGCCCGGCCACTGCAATCGACGCAAGCGACCTGAACCTTGCCTCCATCGCGATCGGTGATCTGGCCGGGGTTCAGACCGTGACCCGCAAGCTCACCAATGTCGGCCCCGCCGGCACCTACACCGCATCAGTCGCGGCCCCCGCCGGGACAACCGTGGTGGTCACGCCGGCATCGCTGACGTTCGCTGCGGGTGAGACGAAGTCCTTCACCGTGACCATCACCCGCACGACCGCGGCGTTCGGCGCATACACGTCGGGCAAGCTCACCTGGAGCGACGGCACCCGGAGCGTCCGCAGCCCGATCGTCGTCCGTCCTGTGGGCATCGCGGCGCCGGGGTCCGTCAGCGGCACGACCGCCTCGGGCACCTTCGCCTTCAACACCCGCGCCGGCTTCACCGGCACCCTCAGCTTCGGAGCTCGCGGCCTCCAGGCCGCGACCACGACCGCCGGCAGCGTCGCCGACGATCCCACCAACAGTTTCGTCGTCGGCGGCCCGGGCATCACGACGCATACCGTCACGATCCCGGCCGGCACGACCTATGCGCGCATCTCCCTCTTCGACGCCAATGTCGATGGTGCCCATGACCTCGACCTGTACGTCTACAAGGGCACGACGCTCGTCGGCTCGAGTGGCAGCGGGACCTCCGCCGAGGAGGTCAACCTCAAGGATCCCGTGGCAGGTGACTACACCGTCTACGTCCACGGCTGGCAGACAGCCGGCGGCGGGATCGCCAACTACACGCTCTTCAACTGGTCGCTCGGTGCGACCGGCGCAGGAACGTACCTGACCCTTCCGGCCCCGCGGGCCGTGACGGTCGGCCAGACGACGAGCATCAGCGTCCCGTGGGCCGTCCCGGCCGCGGGCAAGTACCTCGGGATCCTCGACTTCAAGGATGGTGCAGCCGTCGTCGGCTCCACGATCCTGCGGGTCGACGCCCCGTAACCCGTCCCGGCCCAGTCACGCAGAGGCCCCCGGTTCAGCCGGGGGCCTCTCGATTCCGCAGGCCAGGGTCCGTTCGGCCTATTCGCAGATCCGGAACCTCCCGGGCCCGCGTACGCGGTAATCCAGCTCTCGATCGCCGGCCCGCACCACGATCCGGTACCCGTCGACGAGGGACTGCGTGTAGAGCATCCCGGGCTGCGGGCAGCCGAGCCCGCCATCGGGCCACTGCGCCTCTGTGGCGCTCACGACCCGGACGTCGCTGGTCGATACGCCGGCGCGCGCTGCGGCGTCGGCCACGACCGGCGCCAGGATGTCATCCGGGCAGGCACCGGTCACGGGCGCGATTTCATCGGATTCCGGTCGACCCGTCATTCGTCCATCGTATGTCGACGTTGGCCGCAGGCAACGGTTGATCGTCCGATCGGGACGATCGGCGAGCATCGTTGGTACCCTTGGCGCAACCCCCGGGACGGTCGTTCGGGAGACGGCCGTCGAACGTTTCACCCGCTTGGTTTGGAGGCCTTCATGCATCGACGCTTTGCCGCGCTCGCGGCAACGCTTGTTCTCGCCTTGTCCGCGACCGGGGCGGCGGCCGCGCCGCCCGCCAGCCGGGACGCACTGCTGTCGACGACCGTCCTGGACAAGACGTCCGCGATCGTGGTCTTCAAGCAGCTCCCCCTCGCCACGTACGACGGCCGGATCCAGGGATACGAGAAGACCCGCGCCTCGAGCGGCAAGCTCAACCTGAACAGCGCCGCCGCAAAGAAGTACGTCGGCTACCTGAAGACCGGCCACAGCGCCTTCGCGAAGTGGCTGCAGACGAACGTCCCGAGCGCCAAGATCACGTCCGAGTACTTCACGACCCTGAACGCGGTCGCGGTCAAGCTCAACGGCAACGCGATCGGCAAGCTCAGCGCCAACAGCGACATCCTCGCGGTCGAGTACAACGCCCTGTATCAGCCCGACATGAGCGAGAGCCTCAAGATCATCAACGCGGCCGGCGCGTGGACCGCGGCCGGTGGCCGGGCCGATGCCGGCAAGGGCGTCAAGGTCGGGATCATCGATTCCGGCGTCGACTACCGCCATCCGTTCTTCGATCCGGCCGGCTTCAGCTACCCAACCGGGTTCCCGAAGTGCGACGCGGCGAACATGACCGGCAGCACGTGCAAAAACGTCAGCCCCAAGGTCATCGTCGCGAAGGTCTTCTACAACAAGAACAACGGGACCAGCTACGACGCCCTGCCCGTTGCCGACATCGGCAGCCACGGCACCCACGTCGGTGGGACGGTCGCCGGCGTGGTCGGCAAGACCGCCGTCGTCGAGGGCGTCTCGATCCCCGGCATGTCCGGCGTCGCACCCGGGGCCTGGCTGGGCAACTACAACGTCTTCCCGGGTGAGGTCGAGAACGCCCGTAGCGAGGACATCCTCAATGCGGTCGAGGCCGCCGTGCTCGATGGCATGGACGTCCTCAACCTGTCGCTGGGCGGCGGGTACCACGGCAACAACGATCTGCTCGCGAAGGGCCTCGACACCGCGGTCGCGGCGGGCGTCGTCGTCGTCGCCTCGGCCGGGAATGAAGGACCGGGCGGTTTCACGATCGGCTCGCCTGGCCGTGCCCGAGACATCATCACCGTCGGCGCCAGCGCCAACCAGCACTTCGTCGGTCAGCCATTGAGCTACACCGGCGGAACAGCCCGCGCCGCGGTCGGCGACTTCGCCCCGATGCCGGCCGGCACGTTCTCGATTGCCGATACGGCCAGCCGTGCGTGCGTTGCCGGCACCCCGGGCACCACTGCGGCGAACAACCCGCCCCTCGCGGATCTCACCGGCAAGGTCTCGATCGTCAACCGCGGGTCCTGCACCTTCAGCGAAAAGGTTGCGAATGCCAAGGCCAAGGGAGCGATCGGCGTCGTCGTCGTCAACAACGTCGCCGGCGATCCGACGGCGATGGGCGGCTCGGAAGGCTTCGATGACGGCATCCCAGCCGTCATGATCTCGAACACGGACGGGGCAGCGCTCCGGACGGCCAATCCAACAACGATCACGGTGGCGGCCTCGTTCAGCGAGTTCATCACCGAGAACGCCGACATCATGGCCGGCTTCAGCAGCCAGGGGCCGACCAATGTCGACTACGCGATCAAGCCGGACCTCACCTCGGTCGGCGTCAACGTCCTCAGCTCCGAGGCCTGCGACACCGTCGGCGCCTGCGGCAACGACGGCGACTGGGCGTTCTACGCAGGGACTTCGATGTCGTCGCCGCATGTGGCCGGATCGGCCGCCGTCCTGCGCAGTCTCCATCCAGACTGGACCCCGTCCCAGGTCAAGTCTGCCCTCGTCAACACCTCGGACCGGGTCGCCAGGAACGCGTTCGACGCGTCCACGACGGTCGGCCCGATGATCCAGGGCGCCGGGCGCGAGGACCTCACCGAGGCCAACGCGACCGATGCCACGTTCTCGCCCGTCAGCGCAAGCTTCGGTCGGATCAACGCCAGCAAGACGAACGCGACGTCGATGGCGATCAAGGTCAGCAACCTGACCGGATCGTCGCGGACATTCGCGGTCGAGGAGATCAAGTTCATCCCGGCCGCCGGCACCGTCGGCGTGTACGGCGGTGGCGCGACCAGCAGCGGCGACAGCCGGATCACGACCCCGTCGTCGATCACGGTTCCGGCCAACTCCAGCGCCACGCTGACGATCACCGTCAGCGCCGGGCTGGCCAACGGCACCGTGGCCCAGGGCTGGCTCAAGCTGACCGGCGGCGGTGACGAGTACCAGGTCGCCTACTGGGCACAGGTCGCTCCCTGACTTGAGCCCGTCCACCCGGACACACGAGAACGGCCCCGGCACAGCGCCGGGGCCGTTTCTCGATGCCTGAGTGAACGTCGGAAGGAGATCGACGTCCTCGGGAGCTCAGGCGGTGGCGGTCGGATCGGGGGGCTGGTCAGGCGCTGGTCACCAGCACGGGGCTGAACGGCCCGGGCTCGAAGTCGAACTCAAGGTCCGCGGCCCGATCGCGTGAGCGGGCGGCGGCCGACGCAAGAGCCATGCGATAGGTCGCGTCCGTCTCGGGCAGCGGCCGCACGGCGAGCTCGGTGTCCAGGATCGCGCAGACCCGGCGGTACTGGCGAACGACCTGCGATCGCGTGCCGGACCGGCCGTACGCGGCGATCAGCACGGCATGCGCCTCCTCGCGAAGCGGATCCCGGCTCAGCAGCTCACTCGCGGCATGGCGCGCGCCCAACGTGTCGCCGGCCTCGAGGCGGTCCTGGGCGACGCGCGCCAGGAGGTCCTCGTACAGGTCGGACAGGCGCTCCCGGTCGGCCGCGAAGCACTCGTGACCGAGTCCCTCGAGGAGGTCGCCCTCGTAGAGCCGGACCGCCCGTTCGCGTTCGACGGCGTCGTCGCTCGCGGCCAGCGTCTCGAACGCGTCAACGTCGACGCACAGGGCAATGTCCCGGTGCAGGCCGATCGTTTCCTGGTCGGCCTCGAGCCAGCATTCCGCGTTGAGCCCGACGCCGGCGAGGGTCGAGCGGATCAGCCAGAGCGCCTGTCGAAGGGACGCGGATGAGGGCGCGCCTGCCTCGGGCCAGAGCTCGGCGGCGAGTGTGTCGCGGAGGCGCGGGCGGGGGCGGAGGACGAGGAGGGCCATGAGCGCCTGGGCATGGCGGCCACCGATCCGGATCGTCGCGTCCCCGGCCTGGACCTCCATCCGGCCGAGGAGGCGAACCTCGAGCGTGGTGCTGGCGCTCATGCGTCCCCTCACGAAGGTGCGGCCAGCGCCCGGCGTTCCCCCCAAGAGGAGCCGGGCGCTGCCGACCGTTGACCACCGGGCCCCCCAGGGCCTGGCGGCCTCGACCCCCCGGGACGGGCAACCCCTCGTCCGTCCCCTTCGGATTGTGTTCCCCCCGGACACGCCACCGATGGCGCTCATCGTCGTCGCGCATCCGACGCCCCGGTGAGCGCAGCAACGACACGAGAAGTGTCGGGAAGCCGACACCCCGGGCGTGAACGAATCGACCGCGCGGCCTCGCCGCTACACTGGGCCCCATCGTGCCGACGGCTGTCATCGCGTTCGACTTCGACCCGCTGCTGCGCCTCGGCGACGGCGTCGTCCGCTGGGAGACCGTGGCGATCGCGGCCAGCCTCTTCGTCGCCCTCGCGATCGCCGGCCTCGGGGCCCGCGAGGCGAGCCTCCGGCCCGACGACCTGCTCTTCGTGGTCCTCGGGATCGTGCCCGGGGCCGTGCTCGGTGGTCGCCTCGGGTACGTCCTGCTCCATCCTGGCTTCTTTGTTGCGGAGCCGGGCCGAATCCTGGATCCGGGAACGGGCAGCCTCGAGCTGACCCTGGCGATCGTCGGCGGGGCGTTGACCGGGTCCGCCGTGGCCGTCCTCCTCGACGGTCGGCCCGGGCCGTGGCTCCATGTCGCGGCTCTCCCGATGCTCCTCGCGGTGTTCCTCGGCAAGCTCGGAACGGTCCTCGGCGGGACTGGCCAGGGGATGCCCACCAGCGGCGAGCCGGCCACCGCGTACCTCGGGCCCGGGCCGTGGGGTTCGCTCGGGCCGGAAATCCCGTCGATCCCGTCGCAGGCGCTCGAGGCGCTGGCCGCGGCCATCGTCCTCGCGATTGTCCTGGTCCTTGCCACCGTCCGGCCGACGCGCCCCCGGGACGGCCGTCTGTTCGTGGTCGGGCTCGGGCTCTGGGCGCTTGCCCGCGCGATCGTCGCGGCGACGTGGCGCGATCCGCTCATCATCGGACCACTTCGGATGGAGCAGGTCATCGACGTGGTCGTGGGCGCCGGCGCCGCCTCGCTTGTGGCGTGGCTGATGGTGAGGGATCGACGTGGCGGGAACGATCCCGCGCCCGAGATTCAGGTCGCCATCTCGCCGGGGAGCGACGTCCGGCGCTGAGCCCTCAGTCGCCCGCCGTCCGGGGCGTGTAGATCCCTTCGGAATCGGCGTCGACGCCTGGCCCGTCGATCGGCGTTGCGGCCGTCACGCCTTCGGCATGTGCAGCGAGGGCTGCATCGAGCCGGCGCATCGCGATCGTGGTGGCGGTCCGGGTCGGGACGTTCAGAGCCGTCGCGGTGGCAACGACGAGCCGCAGGGGGCGCTCGGCCGCCTCGAGCTGTGGCTCGATCACTCCCCGGATCCGGCGGACATACGCTCGGGCCGCAAGTTCTCCGGTCGCGGGCAGCACGATCCGGAACCGGCCACGCTCCGGGCCGTGGACTTCGTCGCCACCCCGGACGGCGCTGCGCAGTGCGCGTTCGAGCATGTCCAGCGCATCGGTCGCCGCGCCGTCGTCCATGGCTTGTTCGATCAGCGCCAGCGCGTCGGTTGCGCTGCCATGGCGCAGCGCCTGCTCGAGCATCGCCACGGTGTCGATGACCATTCCGTCGGCGTCCAATTCGTCCAACACCGCGGCGGGGTCGTCGATGCCGGAGATGGTCATGATGACGATCGTGGTCGGGACGCCGTCTGAGGTGGCGGATGACCCGGACCGGGGGCGAGGGGCCGGCAAGGGGGGCACGTGCGCCGCGGCGCCGCCGGCTGACGCTGGCTTCGCCTGCGGCTCGATCGCGCTCTCGGCCCCGGCGAGGAACGACTTGATCGAGCGGTTCACTTTCTCGTGGTCGTCGTCCAGTGGAGGAAGGGAGAACTTTCGGCGGCTGCGGCGGGCCGGGGTCTCCGGGCGCGTCGTGGCGGCGGCCGGACCGGACCGGGCTGCTCGAGTTGGTGCCGGTGCGGACCGCGCGCGGCGAGGGCGCGGCCCCTCGGCCGGTGACGGGTCGGTCGAGGCGCCTTCGGGAGGGCTGGGCGCGACGACCGGCGGCGGCGCCGGACGCGGCACATCGCCGATCACCCCGGCATCGGGCGCCGGACCCGGCACATCGGCGATCACCCCGGCATCGGGCGCCGGACCCGGCACATCGGCGACC
>JANLYK010000450.1:0-5803 GCA_031365595.1 Chloroflexota bacterium
GGTGCCGGACCAGGCCAACCGAGCCGAGCGCGCTCCACCGGGCGTCGACAACGGCACGGACCGACCAGGACCGGAGACCCGGCGACAGAAGTCCGCGGAGGAACACACCGACAGGAGGCCTCTCCCCGTGCCGAACGTTTCCATGCGGCAGCTGCTCGAAGCCGGCGTCCACTTCGGACATCAGACCCGGCGCTGGAATCCCAAGATGAAGCCGTTCATCTTCGCCGAGCGCAACGGCATCCACATCATCGACCTCGCCCAGACGGTGAAGCATCTCGAGTCGAGCCTCGACTTCGTCCGCGAGACCGTCGCCCGCGGCGAGTACGTCCTGTTCGTCGGCACGAAGAAGCAGGCCCAGGAGCCGATCGCCCAGGAGGCGACCCGGGCCGGCCAGCCGTTCGTCAACAAGCGCTGGCTCGGCGGGATGCTCACCAACTTCACGACGATCAAGAAGCGGATTTCGCTGCTCGAGCAGCTCGAGGCTCGCCAGCAAGCCGGCGACTTCGAGCGGATGACGAAGAAGGAAGCCGCCAAGCTGACCGACGAGATGACCAAGCTCACCCTGACGGTCGGCGGGATGCGCAAGATGAAGCGCGTCCCCGGCGCGATCTTCATCATCGACCCGCACCGCGAGCGGATCGCGGTCACCGAGGCGAACAAGCTCGAGCTGCCGGTCGTCGCGACCGGCGACACGAACGTGGATCCCGACGAGATCGATCACATCATCCCGGCCAACGACGACGCGATCCGCTCGATCCGCCTGCTGTGCACGCTGATCGCCGAGGCCTGCATCGAGGGCCAGCAGGAGCGCGCCGCGCGGGCCAACGAGCCCGAGCCCGAGGTCGTGATGACCGCCGAGCCCGAGTTCGACGAGAACGCCTCCAACGAGCTCGTCGCCGCCCTCGCCGGCGGCAAGGCCCTGAGCTTCGAGCCGGATGCCGAGGAGGACGACCTCCTGCCCGGCGCCCGCCCGAGCCCGACGCTCGCCGAAGCCACCCCGGCCCCCGAGGCCAGCCCCGAGGAGATCGCCGCCGAGCTCGCCCGCGAGGCCGCCGAGAAAGCCGAGCCCGCCAACGTCTGATCGGGTCCGGTCGCGCGAAAGCGGCCGACCCGGCCTTCCGGATCGCCGCTCGCACCCGGCCCTGATGAACCCGCGGGCGAACGCGTCCGCCGCGATCGACCCAGCCAACATCCGCGGGCTCCGGCCCGCCGCCACACGACACAGGAGCGAACCCACCACATGGCAGAGATCACCGCCGCCGCGGTCAAGGACCTCCGGGAGCGAACCGGCGCCGGCTTCATGGACTGCAAGAACGCCCTTGTCGAGAGCGGCGGCGACGTCGAGCAGGCGGTCGCCCTCCTCCGCGAGAAGGGCCTGGCTGCAGCCGCGAAGAAGGCCGGCCGCGACGCCCGCGAGGGACTCGTCTCGAGCTACATCCACACCGGCGGCCGCGTCGGCGTCCTGATCGAGGTCAACTGCGAGACCGACTTCGTGGCCCGGACCGATGAGTTCCAGAAGCTCGTTCGTGACCTGGCCATCCAGGTCGCGGGCCTCGCCCCGCTGTACGTCGATGCCGACGCGATCCCAGCCGAGGCGCTCGACGCGAAGAAGGCCGAACTGCTCGCCGACGAGGCGACCCAGAAGAAGCCCGAGAACATCCGGCCCCAGATCGTCGAGGGCCAGCTCAAGAAGTGGTTCTCCCAGGTCTGTCTGCTCGACCAGCCATTCCGCGACGAGGAGCGCTCGGTGCGTGATCTCGTGACCGAGAAGATCGCCACGATCGGCGAGAACATCCGCATTCGCCGGTTTGTCCGCTACGGGCTCGGGGAGGAGCTGTGAGCGACGCCACCGGAACGACCGCGGCCGGCGCCGGCGGGGCAGACGGGTCGGTCCGCTACTCGCGGATCCTCCTCAAGCTGTCCGGCGAGGCGCTGCTCGGCGATCGGTCCTACGGCGTCGACCCGAAGTTCTGCGCGTTCATCGCCCACCAGGTCGCGACGGTCCACCGCCTCGGGGTCCAGGTCGGGATCGTGGTCGGCGGCGGGAACATCTTCCGTGGCCTCGCCGCAGCGGCGTCGGGCATGGACCGAGCGACCGGCGACTACATCGGGATGCTCGCGACCGTGATGAACGGCCTCGCCCTCCAGGACGCGCTCGAACGGGCCGGCGTGCCGACCCGGGTCATGAGCGCGATCGCGATGAACGAGGTCGCCGAGCCGTACATCCGTCGGCGCGCCGTGCGCCACCTCGAGAAGGGCCGGGTCGCGCTGTTCGTGGCCGGAACCGGCAACCCGTACTTCACGACCGACACGGCGGCCGCCCTGCGCGCGGTCGAGATCGGCGCCGAGGTCCTGCTCAAGGCGACCAAAGTGGACGGCGTCTACGATGCCGATCCGCTCACTCATCCCGACGCGCGGCGCTACGCTGAACTGGAATACGCGGACCTTCTGCGCGACCAGCTCAAGGTCCTCGATGCAGCGGCGGTCTCCCTGTGCATGGAGAACGATCTGCCGATCGTGGTCTTCGACCTCAACCAGCCCGACAACATCACCCGCGTGGCCGCCGGCGAACCGGTCGGGACGCGGATCTCCGGCGCCGCGGGCGCCAGCGGAGGACGGCGATGAGCAGCGAGACGATCTCGTCCGCGGACCACCGGATGAACCGCGCGGTCGACGCGATGGAACGCGACTTCCAGGCCTTCCGGACGGGGCGCGCCTCGACCGCGCTCGTCGAGCGCCTCGTGATCGACTACTACGGCACGCAGACGCCGCTCAACCAGCTCGCCGGGATCAGCGTTCCGGAAGCCCACCAGATCGTCATCCAGCCGTGGGACCGGGCGGTCCTCGGGGCGATCGAGAAGGCGATCCAGAAGAGCGACATCGGGCTGATGCCCAACGTCGACGGGACGGTTGTCCGGCTCAACATCCCGCCCCTGACCGAGGACCGGCGCAAGGACCTCGTCAAGAGCGTCCACCGTCGGATGGAAGAGGCCAAGGTCGAGATTCGCAATCTCCGCCGAGATGCGGCCGACGAGCTGAAGAAGGAAGAGCGCGACGGAACCGTCGGGACCGACGAGTCACATCGCCAGCTCGAGCAGCTTCAGAAGACGACCGATCGCTGGACGGCCGAGGTCGACCGCCTCGGCAGCGCCAAGGAGCAGGAGGTCATGGAGGTCTAGGTGACCCGGACGCCTCTCGCCCGCCCGACCGACGCGCCGCCCACCGCGCATCGGCTCGGCGACGAGGCCGCCACCAGCCCTGTTTCGGCCGCAGCGACCGGCGTCGATGAGTTCCTGCCGGACAGCGACCTGCCGCGCCACGTCGCGATCATCATGGACGGCAATCGCCGCTGGGCCCGTCAGCAGGGCCTTGCCGAGCTCGATGGCCACGCCGCCGGCGTCGAGGCGATCCGGACCCTCCTTCGCCACGCGGTCAAGCGCCGGGTCCGGGTCGTCACGGTCTATGCCTTCAGTCGCGAGAACTGGGCCCGCTCCGATGACGAGGTGCGCGGCCTGTTCGCACTCCTCGAGCAGGCGATCCGGGGTGAGACCGCCGAGCTCCGGAAGCAGGGGGTCCGGATTCGTCTCCTCGGCCGGCTCGACGAGCTGCCCGACGACACGCGCAACTCGATCGACGAAGCCCTGGCCGCGACGTCCGACGGCGAGCGACTCCTCCTCAACGTTGCGTTCAACTACGCCGGCCGGACCGAGCTCGTGGACGCGGTCCGCAGGATCGTCGCCAGCGGTCAGCCGGCCGAGGCCGTCGACGAGACGACGATCGCAGCCGCGCTGTACACCGCCGGCCTGCCCGACCCCGACCTCGTGATCCGGACCGGCGGCGAGCAGCGCCTGTCGAATTTTCTGATCTGGCAGGCGGCCTATGCCGAGCTGTACACGACCGAGGTTCTCTGGCCGGATTTCGGCGCGGACGCCTTCGACGCGGCACTCCTCGAGTTCGCCAGCCGCACCCGGAGGTTCGGGCGCTGAACGGCCGCGCAGCCCCGACCGGGATGCTCCGCCAGCGCGCGGTGAGCGCGGCACTCCTGGTCCCGCCCCTCGTGCTGGCCCTGCTGCTCGGGGGCGTGTGGATCGTGGCGGTCGTCGTCGTGGCCGCGGGACTGGCCGCCCGCGAGGTCTTCGGCCTCCTCACGGGGGCCGGCTATCCGTCGCTCACCTGGCTCGGGATCGCGTTCACGGTGGCGGTCGTGCTCGATGCCGCGGTCGTGCCGGCGATCGACGCGAGTGGCACGCTGCTCGTCGCGGTCGGGGCGATCCTGGCTGCGGTCGGCGCCTTCACCAGGACGGACCCGCGCGACGGCCTCATGACCTGGTTCTCGACGGTGTTCGGAGCCCTGTACGCGTCGCTTCTCGGGTTCGTCCTGCGGCTCGGCCATGAGGCGCCGCCGATCGCGTCCGGCGCACCGCTGGCCGGCCTCGGAGGGGATCGCGGTTGGATCCTCCTCCTCGTTCTCGCGGTCTGGGCCTACGACACGGGGGCCTACTTCGTGGGCAAGCGGTTTGGCCGGGCGCGCTTCCTCAGCCACATCTCGCCGTCCAAGACGTACGCCGGGCTGATCGGCGGGGTCGTCGCCGCGACCGTCATCAGCGCCGTCGTCCTGTGGGCTCTCGGCCAGCCCGCCCAGACCGGGTTGCTCGTCGGTCCGCTGATCGCCTTTGCCGCGCAGGCCGGCGACCTTGCCGAGTCGATGCTGAAGCGGGCAGCCGGCGCCAAGGACTCGGGTCGCCTGATCCCGGGCCACGGCGGGATCCTCGACCGGGTGGACTCGTTCCTGTTCGCGGCCCCGGTCCTGACCCTGTATGTCGTCGCCGCGTTCCGCTGAGCCGGGCGCGGCCGGCCTTCGACGGGTTGCCGTCCTCGGCTCGACCGGCTCGATCGGAACCCAGACGCTCGACGTCCTGGCCGCCCATCCGGACGTCTTCGCCGTGGTCGCGCTGGCCGCCGGATCCAACGCGGCGCTGCTGGCCGAGCAGGCCCGCCGATTCGGGGTCGGCGTCACCGTCCTCGGAGCGGGCGGCGAGGCATTGGCGGCCATCGCCGCGGCGGACAACGTCGATCTCGTCGTTGTCGCGACCGGCGGGATCGTCAGCCTCCGGCCCGTCCTTGCGGCGCTGGCGGCCGGCAAGGTCGTCGCGACCGCCAACAAGGAGACGCTCGTCGCGGGCGGACATCTCGTGATGCCGCTCGCTCGCGCCCTCGCGAGCACACGCACAGCGCGCGACCCCGGCGACCCGTACGCGAGCCCGCTCGCCTGGCTCCGCCCGATCGACTCGGAGCACTCCGCGATCTGGCAGTGCCTGGTGGGCGAGCCGATGAACCGGGTCGCCTCGCTCGTCCTGACCGCGTCCGGCGGGCCGTTCCTCGAGGGGCCGCCGGACCTCTCGACGGTCACCCCGCAACAGGCCCTCCGCCACCCGACCTGGTCGATGGGCGCGAAGATCACCATCGACTCGGCGACCCTCGCCAACAAGGGCCTGGAGGTCGTGGAAGCACGCTGGCTGTACGATGTCGGCGATGACGCGATCGAGGTCGTCGTCCATCCGCAGAGCGTCGTCCACTCCGCGGTCCGGTTCGTGGACGGCTCCCTGAAGGCCCAGCTGGGCACCCCCGACATGCGGACACCCATCCAGTACGCCTTGACCTACCCCGATCGCCTCCCGTCTCCGTCGGCCGCCGTCGATCTCGTTGCGGCCGGCCGCCTCGACTTCCGCGCGCCGGACGAGGGCCGCTTTCCGGCCCTCCGGATCGCCCGCGAGGCCGGCCGGATCGGCCAGCGGGCCACGAC
>JANLYK010000464.1:0-3915 GCA_031365595.1 Chloroflexota bacterium
TCCGCTCCTCGCCCACGCCGCGCGCTACGCCCGTTGGGACGGCACGCAGACGATCCCGGCCCTCGACGCCGACGAGATCCTCGACGCCCTCGCGGACGACGTCATGGCCGAGGGCGATCTCGCCGAGGCGCTGCGTCGGCTGATGGAGCGCGGCTGGCGAACGAGCGACCCGACTCGCCCGGACCTTGCTGGCCTCAACGAGTTGCGCGAGCGCCTCCGCCGGCGGCGCGAGGAGCTCCAGGAGCGCTACCAGCTCCGCGACGTCCTCGCCGACGTCCGGCAGGAGCTCGACGACATCGTCGCCCAGGAACGGGCCGGGATCGAGCGCCGTCTCGACGAGGCCGCCACGCCGCCCGCGGGCCGCGATGGCCGGCAGGCCGCCGAGCCCGACGCCTCCGACGCGGCCCTGCGCGCGATGCTTCGCGATGCCGCCGCCCGCCGGATCGACCAGCTCGATGCCCTGCCGCGCGACGTCGGCAATCGGATCCGCCAGCTCGAGGAGTACGACTTCATGGAGCCGGCCGCCCGCGACCGGTTCAACGAGCTGACGGAGAAGCTGCGCAAGCAGACGCTCGACCGCTTCGTCCAGGGCCTGTCGGAGTCGATCCAGGCGACGACACCCGAGGAGCTCGACAGCAACCGGGCGATGGTCCGCGACCTGAACGCCCTGCTCGAGGAGCGCCTCGAAGGCAATGAACCCAGCCAGCACCAGGTCGACGAGTTCCTCGCCGAACACGGCCGGTTCTTCCCGGGCGCCCGGACCCTCGACGACATCGTCGCGCAGCTGACCGAGCGGATGGCCGCGATGCAGTCGCTCCTGCGCTCGATGACACCCCAGCAGCGGGCAGAGCTCCAGTCGATGATGGACGCCCTGCTGCGCGACGACCGCCTGCGCTGGGACCTCGCCCGGCTCGCCTCGAACATGGACCAGCTGATGCCCGACGGCGTCGGCGAGAGCTACGACTTCAGCGGCGACGAGCCGCTCGGCCTCGAGCCGGCTCTCGACCGGATCGCCCAGCTCCAGGCGCTCGACGCGCTCGAGGACGAGCTCGGTGCGATCGAGTCGCCGGCCGACCTTGGCGGCCTCGACCGCGACCACGTGACCGACCTTCTCGGTCCCGATGCCGCGCGCGACCTCGACGCCCTCGACGCGCTCGCTCGCGAGCTCGAGCAGGCCGGCTACCTGACCCGCCGCGGCGAAAAGCTCGAGCTGACGCCGCGCGGCAGCCGGCGGATCGGCCAGAAGGTTCTCGACGACCTGTTCGCGAAGCTGTCCCGGGATGCGTTCGGCGGCCATCGGATCGACCGGACCGGGCGGGGAGGGGAGCGCGAGGAGACGACGAAGCCGTACGAGTTCGGCGACCCGTTCCACCTCGACATCCGGGGCACGATCGAGAATGCGCTGCGGCGCCCCGAGAACGCTCCGTTCGAGCGCCTCGCCCGGGGCGAGCCCGGCGTGCACCTCTCGCCGGCGGACTTCGAGGTCTTCCGGACCGAGACGCTGACGAAGACCTCAACTGTCCTCCTCGTCGACATGAGCCGCTCGATGCTCCTGCGGGGCTGCTTCCTCGCGGCGAAGAAGGTGGCGGTCGCGCTCGACACCCTGATCCGGACCCAGTACCCGCGCGACGACCTGACCGTGATCGGCTTCGCCTACTACGCCCGCGAGCTCCGGCCGGAGGCGCTCGCCGAGCTGACCTGGCATGGCTACGAATACGGGACGAACCTCCAGCACGGGCTGATGCTCGCTCGCAGGATCCTCGCCCGGCAGCACGGCGGCAACCGCCAGGTCGTGGTCATCACCGACGGCGAGCCGACCGCCCACTTCGAGAACGGCCAGGTCGAGTTCAGCTACCCGCCCACCCGGCGGACGATCCAGGAGACCCTGCGCGAGGTCCAGCGCTGCACCCGCGAGGGGATCACGATCAACACGTTCATGCTGGAGCGCTCTCGCGCGTTGGCGGAGTTCGTGGCCCTGATGACCCGCTTGAACCGCGGCCGGGCGTTCTACGCCACGCCCGAGCACCTCGGCGAGTACGTCCTGGTCGACTTCGTATCCGGCCGGACGCGCGGGGTCGGCTGAGGACGCGCGTTCGACGGGACGACGGGCGTCGCCGTGGCGTAGATTGCAGGCGGCGCGCGAGCCTCCGGCCGAGTCCGCCCGGAGCAGGGACCGTGGCCGATGAGGGATGCCGATGTTCCAGCTGTTCCTGTTCCTGCACGTGATGGGTGCGATCGCGGTGTTCGGCCCGACGTTCGTCTTCCCGATCATCGCCAACCAGGTTCAGAAAGCACCCCAGCATGGCCACTTCGGCGCTGTCCTCGGAGAGTTCATCGAACGTCGTCTCGTCCTGCCCGGGGCGGTGGTCCAGGGCATCACGGGCGTGGCCCTGATCCTGATCAGCGGGCGCGACCTGACCGTGGCCGCCAACCGCTGGCTCGTCGCCGCGATCATCCTGTACCTGATCGCGATCGGGTTTGCAGCCATGGTCCAGGCGAAGAACGCCGAGAAGATGGTCGAGCTGACCGCGCATATGCCTCCCGGTCCGCCGCCGGCCGGAGCGCCGGCAGGTCCGCCCCCGGAGATCGCCGCGACCGGGAAGAAGCTCGCCCAGGGCGGCCAGCTGTTGTCGGTCCTGATCGTCCTGATCGTGATCCTGATGGTGGTCAAGCCGGGCTTCTGAGCCGAGGGCCGGTCATCCACCATTCCACGTGGTGAAAGTCGCCATCTCCCGCGCGAATTGACCGTTCGGCTGCCTGTTCAAGCCGATTCGGCTGGCGGAGTCTGACATCCACCAACCCGGATGGTGACCGGCGCCACCCCGCCGTCCAGGAGCTGGCACCGACCACGGGGGATGGTGGGTGGCGGAACCAATGGGGCACGCCCGGCGGGACTGACGCGACACGCCCGCTACCATTGGCTCCTGAACGCTGAACCCTGAGCCCCAAGCCGCCGCAGGAGCCACGACCGATGCCGCACGTCTCCGAACGCGCTCCCGACCTCCTCGGCCGTCTGGGGACGGCAGCTCACCTCGACGGTGAGAATCTCGTCGTCGATGACGAGGCCGCATTCCGGGGCGACGTCATCCGCGACCTTGCATGGACCGCGGCCTTCGCCACCGACGAGGCGACGATCGCGGCCGCCCAGTGGCTGATCCGCGAGGGCGCCCGCGAGCTCGGTGCCCACAGCGCCAGCATCCACGAGTTGTACATGGCCCGCGCCCGAGGCGAGGTCCACGGCTTCACGGTCCCGGCGATCAACATCCGGGCCCAGACGTTCGACATGGCCCGGACGATCTACGAGACGGCCGACGCGGCCGATGTCGGTGCGGTGATCATCGAGATCGCCCGGAGCGAGCAGACGTACACGTTCCAGCGACCGATCGACTTCGCGACCGCGGTGCTCGCGGGTGCGGTGGCCGCGGGCTGGCGCGGGCCGGTCTTCCTCCAGGGCGACCACTACCAGTTCAACATGAAGAAGTACCAGGCCGACCCTGAGTCGATGACCGAGGAGATCCGGCGGGCGTGCCGGCTCGCGATCGCCGCCGGCTATCGGAACATCGACATCGACAGCTCGACGCTGGTCGACCTGGCGCTCCCGACCCGCGACGCGCAGCAGCATGAGAACTACGTCCGGGCGGCCGAGCTGACCGCGCTCATTCGCTCGCTCGAGACCGACGGGGTGACCGTCAGCGTCGGCGGCGAGATCGGCGAGGTCGGCAAGGAGAACTCCAACGAGGAGGAGCTCGTCGCGTACCTCGAGGGTTACAACGGAGAGCTCGCGCGCCGCTCGCCGGGGGCCATCGGCATCTCCAAGGTCAGCGTGCAGACGGGCACGTCGCACGGCGGTAACGACCTGCCCGACGGCACGGTCGGGACGGCGGCCGTGGACTTCTCGATCCACGAGAAGCTCGG
>JANLYK010000545.1:0-2812 GCA_031365595.1 Chloroflexota bacterium
CGACCGCGATCGACGGCGGCCAGGCGTCATCGGGCCAGACATCCACGTGGTCGATCGACAGGGGACCGGTCTCGCCGGTCACCGAGCGGATCACCGACAGCTCGTGGACGAGGCTTCCGTTCAGCGGCCCGCCATACAACCGGCCGAGCTCGGCAGCGGCCTCCGAACCGATCGCGGCCTCGACCCGGCCGTGCTCGGCCGCGCGGAGACCGTCGAGGAGCGACCCGTCGATGTCGCCGGCCGGCGGGAGGAGGTGGGCGAAATCGAGCTGGGACTCGTTCGTCGGGTGGAGGACGAGGACGTCGATCGAGCGCAGGTCGCCGAGCGTCGCGGCGTCCTCGGCCACAACCCGGCGCGCTTCCTCGACGGCCGGATCGAACGCCTTCATGTAGCCGAGCAGGAGGCGGTCGCCGTTCGGAGAGGCGGCCAGCCGGTCGGCCTCGGCGACGGTCGTGGCCAGCGGCTTCTCGCACAGGACCGCGAGCCCCGCGTCGAGCGCCGCCAGCGCCGCATCACCGTGCGAGCCGGAGGTCAGGACGATGATTCCCTCGAGGCCGGGCTGCGCGATCAGGGCGTCCACGCTGGCGACGCGGGCCTCGGCCGGGACGCCGTAGCGGTCGCCGATCGCGCCGAGGAGCGCTGGCGACAGGTCAGCGAGCGCGGCGATCTCGAACGTGGCGCCGAGGCGGGCAAGGAGCGGAAGGTGGACGGCCTGGGCGACCGCCCCAAGACCGGCGACGCCGATCCGGATCCGCTCACCGGTCGGGGCGTGATCGATGGTGCTCATGGCGGCCGAGTATAGAAGTCCCGGTCCGCTGGACGCCGGGCCGCCGGGTCGGCTCGCTAGACTTCCGGCCATGACCGACCTGCAGCCGATCCATCCTGCCGCGTCCGATGCGAGCACCGACGACTGGCGCGACGGCGTCGTCTACCAGGTCTACCCGCGGAGCTTCGCCGACAGCGATGGCGATGGCACGGGCGACCTCCGCGGCATCATCGACCACCTCGATCATTTCGCCGCCGACAGCCTTCCGGTCGACGCGATCTGGTTGTCGCCGGTCTTCCCATCGCCCGGTCGCGACCTCGGTTACGACGTCAGCGACCATGCTGCCGTCGACCCGAACCTCGGCAGCGAGGCAGATTTCGACGGGTTCGTGGCTGTCTGCCACGAGCGCGGGCTGAAGGTCGTCCTCGACCTGGTCATGAACCACACGAGCGACGAGCACGCCTGGTTCCGCGCGTCGAAGGCATCGCGCGAAGGCCCCTACGCCGACTTCTACCTGTGGCGCGATCCGCGCGGCTTCGACGCCGAGGGCAACCCGATTCCTCCGAACAACTGGGTGTCGTTCTTTGGCGGCCCAGGTTGGGAGTGGGTCCCGGAGCGAGGGCAGTTCTACTACCACACCTTCCTCGTCGGCCAGCCCGAGCTGAACTGGCGGAACCCGGCCGTGGAGGCCGCTCAGTGGGACATGGTCCGCGGCTGGCTCGCCCGCGGGGTCGACGGCTTCCGGCTCGACGTCTTCAATGCGTTCCTGAAGGATCCCGACCTGCGCGACAACCCGGTCATCGAGGGAGCGACCGCCTGGAACCGGCTCGAGCACCGTCACGACATCGACCACCCCGACTTCATCGAGCTGATCGAGCGTTTCCGGGCGATCCTCGACGAGCAGCCCGGCCGGATGTCCGTCGGCGAGCTCTTCTCGGGGGGTACGGCGGCCGCTGCGCGTTACACGCGAGGCGGGCACATCGTGTTCGATTGGTCACTGATGGAGTCGCCCTGGACGGCCGCCGCCTTTGCGGCCGGGATCGATCTGCGGGAAACCGCCTACGGCCCGGACCTGTGGCCGACGATCGCCCTGTCCAACCACGATCGCGAGCGCCAGGCGACGCGTCTCGCCCAGTCGGTCGGGCGGGATCGCGACCCGGACCACGACGCGATCGCGAAGGCCGCTGCGGTCCTGATTCTGGCCATGCGCGGGACGCCGTTCCTGTATTACGGCGAGGAGATCGGGATGCTCGACGTCGACATCCCGCGCGACGAGATCGTCGACCCGCCGGCGCTCAAGGCCGGGCCCGATTTCCCGTGGTACGACCGAAGCCGCTGCCGGACGCCGATGCAATGGACGGCGGGGGAGGGGGCCGGCTTCTCGACGGGTCGGCCGTGGCTCCGTCTCGCCCCGGACGCCGCCGAGCGCAACGTCGCCACCCAGGCCGGGAATCCGGATTCCGTGCTGGCCGCCTATCGTCGCCTGTTGGCCTACCGGCGAACGTCGCCGGCCCTTCGGAGCGGAGCCATGGAACGGCTCGAGAGCGGGAGCCCGGACGTCGTCGCCTGGACCAGGAGGGGCGGTGGGCAGGACATCCTGATCGTCGTCAACTTCGTCGGCGAGGCGCGCAGACTCGATGTCGGGGCGCTGGGCGGCGGACGCTGGACGGCACGGATCGGGTCGCATCGTGAACCCGCAACCGTCGGTCCGGACGGGAGCCTGGAGTTGCGCGCCGACGAGGCCGTGATCCTCGAGGCGGCGGGGGCCTGACCGGGAAACGATCGACGTCCGTTCGGACCCGGGAACCGAACGTACTTCTGACGAAGGCGGCGAATCCGCTGCTACCATGGGCCCCGTCCGGATTCCGACCAACGGGGAGCCTGTTCGTGCCGCTCGATTTCCTGAAGCGCCGCAATACCACCGACACGCCCGGCGCTGCGCCAGCTGGCCCCGGCGCGCCGGCGCCGGTTCGTGGCCATCACGCTGCGATCACCCTGCCCGAGGAAGTCGTTGCCCAGGAGTTCCAGCTCAAGCTTCACTACGGG
>JANLYK010000067.1:0-1786 GCA_031365595.1 Chloroflexota bacterium
CGGCCGGGACCGTGTCGTCGGCGTTCGCCTCGGCGCAGACCGGCGGGATCACCAAGCTCTCGGACTTCGCCTGCGCCGCCCACAAGAACGACATCGCCGAGGCGTTCGGCGGAGCGGACCTGAGCGGGCTCTCGACCCTCGGCATCAAGCCGGAGGACATCACGGGCGCGATGTCGATGTCGTTCGAGAACGTGACGACCAAGGAGGTCACGAAGTCCGACACCGCGGCAACCGTTCACGTCACCGGTGACATGAAGGTGACCATTGACAAGGACAAGTTCAAGGCGGTCATGAAGACCGTGATGGCTGCCCAGGGCCAGCCTGTCGACGACACCGTCCTTGACACGATGCTGAATGCGATGTCGACGCAGCTGTCGCAGACCCAGAAGCTCGACGAAGACGTCCAGGTCGTCAAGGAGGACGGCAAATGGCTCCTCTGCGAGTGAGGGTCTAACCGACCGCCACGGACGGGTGCATCGGCTCGCCGATCAGACTTGGAACACCTGTTCGATATTCACCGGATCGCATACACTTCCGCGGTATGCCGCAGGATCAGCTCGTCGTTCGCGGTGCCCGCGAACACAACCTGAAGAACGTCACGGTCGCGTTCCCGCGCGATCGGCTCGTCGTGATCACCGGCCTGTCCGGGAGCGGCAAGAGCAGCCTCGCCTTCGACACGATCTACGCCGAGGGCCAGCGCCGCTACGTCGAGAGCCTGAGCGCCTACGCGCGCCAGTTCCTCGGCCAGATGGAGAAGCCGGACGTCGACCAGATCGACGGCCTGAGCCCGGCGATCTCGATCGACCAAAAGGGCGCATCGCGCAACCCGCGCTCGACCGTCGGGACCGTCACCGAGATCTACGACTATCTCCGGCTGCTCTTTGCCCGGGCCGGCCATCCCCATTGCCCGGACGGCCACCCGATCGAGCGCCAGACCGTTCAGCAGATCGTGGACCAGGTCCTGACCCTGCCCGAGGGGACCCGGCTCCTCGTCCTGGGTCCGCTGATCAAGGACCGCAAGACCGAGGGTGACCGCGTCTTCGAGGGCGCCCGCCGCCAGGGCTTCGTGCGCGTCCGGGTCGACGGCGAGATGGTCGACATCGCCGAGGCGCCGACGCTCGACAAGTACAAGCGCCACAGCATCGAGGTCGTTGTCGACCGTTACATCGTCCGCCACGCCGACGCGCCGGAGGGCGCGGAGCGGGCGCCCGACGGCCGACCGATCGATCCGGAGACTGGCCGCGCTTTGCCGGACCCCGATTCGTCACGCCTTGCCGACTCGATCGAGACGGCTCTCCGGCTCGGCGAGGGAGTCGTTCAGATTGCCCCGGCCCCGCGCGACGGCGAGACGCCGGACTTCGAGGAGCGCCGTTACAGCGAGCGGTTCACGTGCCCGTACGACGGATTCACGATGGACGAGCTGGAGCCGCGCAACTTCTCGTTCAACTCGCCGCACGGGGCATGCCCAGCATGCGCCGGCCTCGGGACGCGCCTGGAGATCGACCCCGCGCTCGTGATCCCCGACACCAGCAAGAGCCTCCAGAAGGGTGCCCTGGTGCCTTGGGCCCGGCTGGCCAACGACGCGTCGTGGCGGCTGAAGATCCTCGAGGCGATCTGCGCGTCGCACGGTTGGGACTTCAAGAAACCGGTCCGCGACCTGCCGCCGGAGGCGCTCGAGTACATCCTCCACGCGAAGAAGGACGAGAAGGTCCTCGTCCGCTACCGCCACGAGCGCGGCGAGAACTCGTACAAGGCCACGTTCGAGGGGATCGTCACGAATCTCGAG
>JANLYK010000581.1:0-1908 GCA_031365595.1 Chloroflexota bacterium
GGTACGGCAGGAAGACGACGCCGTCGGCGCCGGCCGGGACCGCGCTCGCCTCGGCGATCAACGTCTCCGTCGAGCTCCCGCCGCCGAGGACCTCGACCCGGAACCAGTCCACGGCTCGGCCGGTCGCGGCCATCGCCCCACCGACCGAGTACAGGCCCGGCAGCGGCGCGATCGTCGAGAACGAGCCGGGAACGTCGAGCGGCCGGTCCCAATAGATCCCGAAGCCGCCCGCCGAGCCGCCCGGATCCATCGCGTCGCCGGCCCGGACCATGCCCGCGCCGTGATAGCTCGCCCAGGCGTCGACGATCCCGGCGACGACCGGCGTCCCGGCCCGGATCCCGAGCGCATCCGCGACCGACTCGGACACGCCGCCCACGACCGAGCCCGCCCGGATCGCGGGCGGAACCTTCGCCCCGGCCAGCCCGACCGTATCGAGCGTCGCCGGATCGGGGAACGGCTGGCCGTCCGCAAGGCTCGTCGCGGCGATGCCCGTGAACCGCAGCGCGACGACGTCCCAAGTGGCGAGGTACCAGCGCGTTGCCGCGGCCGCCGCCGGCTCGTGACGCTCCAGCCAGAGAGCCGCGGGCAGGCCCGCCAGGCTCCAACCGTGGAGTCCCGTCGCGACGGCCAGCTCGGCCTGTTCGGCGGTCGATCGCGTGTCCTGCCAGATGATCGCCGGATGCGTCGCCCGGCCCACCGCATCGACCGCGACGAGGGTCGGACCATGCCCGTCGATCCCGATCGCGACGACATCGCCGACGTCGAGCCGGACCAGCTCCCGGATCGCGAGGCCGATGGCGCCCCACCACGCCTCGGGGTCCTGCTCGGCCCGACCGGTCGTGGGGTCGGCATCGGTGGCGTAGCCGGCCCGTGCCAGCCCGAGCAGCCGCCCATCGAGCGCGACCAGGCCAACCTTCACCTCGGTCGTCCCGAGATCGATGGCGAGCACGGCGGCCTCGCGTCCTGGCCCGCCGCTCACCCGCGACCTGCCGCGTCATCGAGGGCGACGACCGCCTCGGCGGTTGGCTGGTCCGTGACCAGCATCGTTGCGAAGCCGCCGCGGAGCGCGCCGAGGATCGGCCGGACCTTGGCCGGGCCGCCGGCCACGCAGATCCGGATCGGGACGTTGGCGAGCTCGCGGACGTCGAAGCCGATCGTCCGATCCCGGAGCGTGGCGCAGACCAACCGGCCGTCAAGGTCGAACGGGCTGACCAGGATCTCTCCGACGGCGCCCGACTGGTCGAGATCGGCGGCAACCTCCGTGCCGAGCGCGGCTGCGCTCCAGACCGGCCCGCCGATCCCGAACGCAGCCACCTCCAGCCGAGCCCACAGATCTACGATCCGACGGACCCCGGCGTGGGCGTACAGCGCGATCTTTGTGGCGGGGTCATCGACGAGGCCGGGCGCCATCAATCCGAGCGGCACCCCGCCGACCCCGTCGGCGACGCGTCGGAAGGGCTCGCGAGCGGGCCCGCCGAACCAGTAGCCGCCGCACAGCGGAATGACGGTGGCGCCCGTTTCGTGGAGCGGCTCGTCGGCTGCGATCGCGTCCGCGACGGCGGAGATCGACGCGCCTTCGCCAACCCCGACGACTGCCCCATCCCGGATCGCGGCGCGCAGGACGTCCGCCGCGAGCCGACCAACCATCCGCCGGCTGATCTCCTCCGGCCCGACGAGGGTCGGCGCGAGGTGGACCGCCGCCAGGCCGAACCGCCGCCGGAGCTCGTCCCCCGCCGGCGACTCCGCCGACGCCTGATCGACGATCCGGATCTCGACGATCCCCTCGGCCCGGGCGCGCTTCAGGAGCCGCGAGACCTGCGGCCGGGTGACGCCGAGCAACTCGGCGACGCGCGACTGCGTCTCGCCGAGCTCGTAGTACAGGCGGCTCGCCTGGATCAGCTGCTGAAC
>JANLYK010000001.1:0-1887 GCA_031365595.1 Chloroflexota bacterium
GAGCACTCGCGACGGCGTCGGATCGTCGCCGATTCGTCGAGGTCGCGCGAGTCGACGACCCGCGTTTCGCGCTCACCGCATGATGGACAGCGCATCGAGGCTCCTGCTTGGCGCACCACTACCGCTTGTGGTGTCGAGAGATGATACCACTACATAGCGGGTGATTCGGGCCGTTTCGGCCGCTCGAGGGGCTGCCGCGCCGCGCGGGCAGGCGGTCGGGACGTCAGGCGTTGCGGCGCTGGATCCGACGCGAACCGTCGTTCGGCTTCAGTTCCGCGGCCGCCCGGGCCAGGCCGGCGATCGCCTCACGAGCGTGCAGCACGTTCAGGTAGCCGCGCTTGATCGCGGTCTGCGCCTCGACCTCGCGACCCCCGCCCCGGACCGAGACCTGGATCGCCCGACCGTGCTCGATCATCTGGATCGCTCGCCCGCTGCGCTCCAACTCGGTGACGAGCTCCTCCCGGATGCGGATCCCGTCGACCGGTGGACGGAAGGCGCGCGCCTCGTCCGCATAGCGGGTCACGGCATCGAGCGATGCGCTCAGATCATCGGCGACCGCGTCTGCTCCAAGCTGGCCCCGCCGGACCGCATCGACCCGGCCGCTGAGCTCGCCCAGCGACGACTCCACGCGGCCGGCAAGATCGCCGACCTGGCGGCGGAACCGCTCCGCATCACGGGTCTCGGCGACGAACCGGCCGGCCCGCCGCAGCACAAGTCCGAACAGGGTCAGCAGGATCAGGAACGCGAGAACCGGCAGGACGAGCAGCGGCTCCACGTCGATCGTGCCTTCAGTCCTGGTCGCTTGCCGGCCGCTCAGCCGGCCCGGGAACGGAGCGCGGCGAGGAGCGCGGGCGCGACCTCGAAGAGGTCCCCGATCACAACGACATCGGCGAAGTCGGCGATCGGGGCATCCGGATCGCGGTTGACCGCGACGATCGTGGACGCGGTCTGCATCCCGACCTTGTGCTGGATCGCCCCGGAGATCCCGAGCGCGAGATACAGGGCGGGCTTGACGATCTTGCCGGTCTGGCCGATCTGCTGGGCGTACGGGATCCAGCCGGCGTCGACGGCGGCCCGGGTCGCCCCGACCGCCCCGCCGAGTGCCTCGGCGAGCTCCTCGACCACCTTGAAGCCGTCCGGGCCGCCCATCCCGCGGCCGCCCGCGACGATGATCCGCGCCTCCTCGATCGGCGCGGCGGCGCCGGCCTCCTCGACCCGGTCCACGACCTTGACCTGCGGGAGGGCGAGCTCACCCGCGGCCGTCGTCGGCTCGACCGTCCCAACGGCCGCTGCCGGCTCGGCGGCAACCGCGTTCGGGCGGACGGTCACGATCCCGTGGTCGGATGTGAATCGGCTGGTCGTCGTGAGCTTGCCGCCGAACACGCTCATCGCGACGACGGGACCGCCATCCGACCACTCGACCCCGACCGCGTTGACGAGGACGCCCCAGCCGCTCAGCGCGGACACGACGCCGGCCACGTCGCGACCCTCGGGTCCGGCCCCGGTCAGGAGGTATGCGGGTTCCTCGCGCTCGATCAGGGCTGCAAGGCGCTGGCCGACGATCGTGCCCGCCGCGTGGTCGGCGGTGGACGGCTCGGTGACCGCGAGCACGCGCGGGACGAATGTCGCGAGCTCGGTGGCGGCCGCGGTCGGATCGGCGCCGATCACGACACCGACGACGTCGGTCCCGGCTGCCTCGGCGAGCGACCGGGCGAGCGTCGCGACCTCGGTGCTGATCTTCGCGAGACTGCCATCGAGGGCGAGCTCGCCATGGACCCAGATGGCTCCGCTGGCCGCCATCAGATGATCCTCCGCTCGGCGAGGAACTCGACGACCTGGCGAGCGGCTTCGTCGGCGGGCTCGCGGATCACCCGGGTCGCAGCTCGT
>JANLYK010000007.1:0-6538 GCA_031365595.1 Chloroflexota bacterium
CGCTTCGAGGCGTACAACGAGGAAGAGGAGGCCGAGTGGATCGCCCGCCAGGTCGAGGGCCTGGTCGGCGGCCGCGGCTCCGTCCTGACCCGCCGCGCCGACGACGACGCGGGGAGCCTGCGCGCCCGCGACATCGCGGTCATGTACCGGATGAACGCCCAGTCCCGGGCGATCGAGGAATCGTTCCTGCGCTACGGGATCCGCTACCAGCTCGTCGGTGGGACCCGGTTCTACAGCCGGCGCGAGGTCAAGGACGCGCTCGCCTACTTGCGGGTCCTCCGCTCCGACACGGACAGCGTCAGCTTCGAGCGGATCGTGAACATCCCCGCCCGTGCGATCGGTGACAAGACGATCCAGGTGATCCGCGATGCGTCCGTCCGGGGCGAGATCTCGACCTGGGAGGCGATCGAGCAGTCTGCCCGCGGCGAGCTCGAAGGTCTCGGGCCGCGGGCCCGGACCGCCCTGGCCGACTTCGCGGCGCTGATCAAGAAGCTCCGCTCGAAGGTCGGGGTCCTGAACCTTCCGGAGCTGCTCGACGAGACCCTCGAGGCGTCCGGCTACCGGGCGATGCTCGCCGACGGCTCCGAGGACGGCGAGGATCGCTGGGCGAACCTGCTCGAGCTGCGCTCGGTCACGACCCGCTACGACGACCTCGAGCCCGAGGACGCCCTGGACCGCCTCCTCGAGGAGACCGCCCTCGTCGCCGACCAGGATTCGTACGAGGGCGACGCCGACGCGGTCACGATGATCACGCTCCACGCCGCGAAGGGCCTCGAGTTCCCGGTCGTGTTCATCGCCGGGCTCGAGGAGGGCGTCTTCCCCCACAGCCGGGCGCTCGACGACGAGAAGGAGCTCGAGGAGGAGCGACGCCTCGCGTACGTCGGCATGACCCGGGCGATGCGCCGCCTCTTCCTGTCCCACGCCTGGCGGCGGGCGACGTGGGGGATGGGCCAGCCCTCGGTCCCGTCCCGGTTCCTGCTCGAGATCCCGGCCGAGCTGATGGTCGGGCCGGACCTCGCGTCGGGCAGCGCGGACCTGGACGTGGATCTCGACCTCGCGTTCGGCGCGCGCGGGACGACGCGCTTCGGGCGCCCGACCCGCAACGGCTACGGCGGCGGCGCGGCGTACCGCCAGGGGAGCGGCACGCCCGGCGGTCCCCAGGCCGGCCAGCCGTTCCGCCCGACCCGCGACCTCAACGCGAAGCGCGAGGCATACGACGATGGCGCCCCGTCCGGATCGCTGGCCCGGCCGGGCGGCCTCGGGCCGGCGCCCGCGCCCGCCGGCGGGGTGCGCCCGCCGCGCCCGATCATCCCCGGCGAGCGCCAGTACCGAGACGGCGACCGGGTCCGCCACGGTCGGTGGGGCGATGGGATCGTCGTGACCTCGAAGCTGACCCGGAGCGACGAGGAGATCACGGTCGCGTTCAAGGACGCGACCATCGGGCGCAAGACGATGCTCGCGAGTCTCGCGAACCTCGATCTCATCGGCTAGGCTCGCGGCGATGACCGCCGTCGAGCCTCGTCCCGCCAGCGTGCCGATCGTGAGCCTGACCGAGTACGAGGCGCTCGCCCGCGAGGTCCTGGAGCCTGCCGCATTCGACTACGTCGCCGGCGGCGCCTGGGACGAGCAGTCCCTCGTCGAAGCGGAGGCCGCCTGGCGCCGGCGCCGGCTCCGGCCGCGCGTCCTCGTCGATGTCTCGCACGTCGATCCGGCGGCGACGATGGCCGGCATCGCGGTCCCGCTGCCCGTGGCGATCGCGCCGATGGCCGCCCACGGCCTCGCCCACCCGTCGGCCGAGCTCGCCACCGCCCGAGCCGCCAATGCGGCGGGGATCCCGTTCACTCTCTCGACGATGTCGACCGCCTCGATCGAGGACGTTGCTGCCGCCGCCCCGGACGGGATCCGCTGGTTCCAGCTCTACACCCAGGCCGATCCGAAGCGCAGCCGGAGCCTCGTTGCCCGGGCCGCCGACGCCGGCTATTCGGCGCTGATCGTGACGGTCGACCTGCCCGTCCTCGGCTACCGCGAACGCGACCTTCGCTCGGGGTTCGATCTGGCGGTGACCCACGGCAACTTCCCGGATCGTGGGCCGGACCACGCGTCGCACGGCGGGGAGCCCGGCAGCGGCTACGACATCCTCGTCGACGAGCTCGATCGCTGCCTGACCTGGTCGGACATCGCGACGATCCGGAGCTGGTCCGGGCTGCCGCTGATCCTCAAGGGGATCCTCACGGGCGAGGACGCCCGGATCGCGGTCGAGGAGGGCGTCGACGGGATCATCGTCTCGAACCACGGAGCGCGCCAGCTCGATCGCGCGGTGGCGACCGCCGACGCGCTCGAGGAGGTCGTTGACGCGGCGGCCGGCAGGGCAGAAATCTGGGTCGACGGCGGGATCCGGCGTGGCCTCGACGTCGTGACGGCGCTGGCCCTCGGCGCGCGCGGGGTGCTGGTCGGCCGGCCGATCCTGTGGGCCCTCGCCGCGGGTGGTCAGGCGGGCGTGGAGCAGGCTCTCGCGATCCTGCGGACCGAGACCATCCTGGCGATGACTCTGCTCGGGGCGCGGACCCCCGCCGATCTGACCCGAGGTCACGTCGCGGGCTGACGCTCAGCGGGCGGGCCGGCTCAGCTGCTCGAGATGCTCGTCATAGTGCTCGTCGCCGTTGCCCCGGAACCAGTCCGCGAGCGGATCGCCGTCGGTCCAGGCGAAATGGTCGCCGTCGAACAGCTCCTCGTCGGTCGCCCCCTCGATCGCGGCGATCACCCGCCCGAACGCGGCGCGTTCGCCGGCCCGGACGTCCGCGAGAGTGCGATCGCGGCTCGCGGCGTGGTACCGGGCGTTCAGCTCGTCGGTTTCGACGCGCTCGCCGGGCTCGGTCCCGGCCCGGAGGCGCTCCAGCAGGTCCACGACCCGCTGCTCCCACGCCTCGAGGTGGGCGAGCACGTCCTTGCGAGTCCAGGTCTCGTCGATCCGGTCGGTCATCGCCTCGTCGGCGAAGCCGGCCAGGATCGCGTCCAGTCGGTCGCGCCCGTGGCGGATCGCCGCCAGCAGGGCCGGCTTGTCCATCGTCGTGGTCGTCATCGTCCAGGCTCCTTGCGTGACGCGGCTTCGCTGCTCGCCGCCACAGGCTAGACCCGGATCGCGTCGAGATCCGTCAGGTTTCCTATGCTTGCCGCGATGACCGACGCGACGACGACCACGGACGAGACCGCCCTTGGGACCGACGGGCTGCCGATCGCCCAGGAGCTCATCGACGAGGCCGCTGCGCTCGACGAGGCGGAGGCAGCTGCCCGCCACGAGGCGCTTGCGGCTGAGATCGAGGCCGCCAACAAGGCCTATTACGAGGAGGACGCCCCCCTCCTTACCGACGCCGAGTGGGACCAGCGCTTCCGCCGGCTCGTCGCGCTCGAGGCCGCCTGGCCGGCGCTGATCACGCCCTCGTCGCCGACCCAGCGGGTCGGGGCGCAGCTCGCCGGAACCTTTGACGAGGTCCGCCACCGCCGGCCGATGCTGTCGCTCTCGAACGCGTTCAGCCACGACGAGCTGCGGGCCTTCGACACCCGCGTCCGGCGCGGCCTCGGCCTGCCCGCGCCGCCCGACCCGGCCCCGGACCTGACCTACGTCGCCGAGCTCAAGATCGACGGCCTCGCGATCACCCTCCGCTACGAGCGCGGCCGATTCGTCCAGGGCGCGACCCGCGGCGACGGCACGACCGGAGAGGACGTCACGGCCAACCTCCGGACGATCGCGAGCGTGCCCGCCCGCCTGACGGAGCCCGCGACGCTCGACGCCCGCGGCGAGGTCTACATGCCGAAGACCGAGTTCACCCGGATCAACGCCGAGCGCGAGGAGGCCGGTCTCGCGCTCTACGCCAACCCGCGCAACTCCGGGGCGGGCTCCCTGCGCCAGAAGGAGCCCGCGGTGACCGCCGGCCGCAAGCTGAGTGCCTGGCTGTACCAGCTGATCGAGGAGCAGGACGCCGCGCCGGCCGGCCCCACGACCGCCAGCCAGTCGGCCGCCCTCGATCGACTCGAGGCCCTCGGCTTCGCGGTCAACCCGAATCGGGCGGCCGGCCTCGACATCGCGGGAGTCATCGCCTTCACCGAGACCTGGCGCGACGAGCGTCACCACCTCCCGTACGAAACCGACGGCGTCGTCGTGAAGGTGGACCGGTTCGACCAGCAGACCCGGCTCGGGATGGTCAGCCGCGCCCCGCGCTGGGCGATCGCGTACAAGTTCCCGCCCGAGCAGGTCGAGACGGTGCTCGAGGACATCGTCCCGTACGTCGGGCGGACCGGGACGCTCACCCCGGTGGCCCACCTGACCGCGGTCAAGGTGGCGGGATCGACCGTCACCCGGGCGACCCTTCACACCCTCGACGAGATCGGCCGGAAGGGCCTCCTGATCGGCGATCACGTGATCCTTCAGAAGGCCGGCGACGTGATCCCCGAGGTCGTCGGGCCGATCGTCGCCAAGCGGACCGGCACGGAGCGGCCGTTCGCGATGCCGCCGGCGTGCCCGGTCTGCGGCACCGCCATCGTCCAGGACGATGGCGCGGTCCGCCACTACTGCCCGAACCTCGCCTGTCCGGCCCGCGTGTCGCAGGAGTTCCAGCACTTCGTCGGGCGCGGCGGCATGGACATCGAGGGGGCCGGCTGGAAGGTCCTCGAGCAGCTCCTCCAGACCGGGCTCGTGAAGCGCCGCGGCGACTTCTTCCGGCTCACCGTCGATGACCTCGAGGGCCTCGATCGGTTCGCCCGCAAGAGCGCTGAGAATCTCCACGCGTCGATCCAGAAGTCGCGCAAGCGGCCCCTCGAGCGGATCATCGCCGGGCTCGGGATCCCGCAGGTCGGGTTCACGACGGCGATCGAGCTGGCGGCCTGGCTGGCGGGCGAGATCCCGGTTGCGGATGGGCCGGCGGGCCTGGACTGGTTGCGCCGCGCCGCCGCGCACCTCGAACGCGTGGCCACCGAGGAGCCCGAGCGGTTCGCCGAGGTCGCCGGCATCGGGCCGACCGTCTCGACCGCCCTGGCGGCCTGGTTCGCGGCCGATGGGCCGGGCCGCGGCGTGCTCGAGGACCTCGCCGATGCCGGCGTCGAGCCCGACGTTCCGGCGCCGCGGCCAGCTGCCGGCGGCGAGTCGGCCGCCACGGGACCGCTGGCCGGCAAGACCGTGGTGGTCAGCGGCACGATCGAGGGATACAGTCGCGAGGAGGCCGAACAGGCCGTCCGCGACGCAGGCGGCAAGGCGTCGGGCTCGGTGTCGAAGAAGACCGACTACCTCGTGGCGGGGCCCGGCGCCGGTTCGAAGCTGGCCAAGGCCGAGGCGCTCGGGGTCGCCGTCCTCGACGCGGCCGCGTTCCGGAAACTGCTGGCGAGCAAAGGGGACGACGCATGAACGACGCGGAGCACCAGTTCGCCGAGCGACTCGCGACCGACCTCGCCCAGGTCCTCGGCGTGGGGATCGCGGTCGACGATGTCGAGCTGAGCGCGGGCGACGAGGTCTCGAGCGTCCGGGCAACGCTCCTCGTCGAGGGCCGGATCGAGACGATCGAGGTGTCCGGACCGGACGTCGTGTCCCTCTACCGGCCGCTGATCGAGCGGGCCGCGGAGATCCGTCTCGGAGCCGCGTTCTGGCGGATGGTCGGGCCTACCTGACCGCGCGCGTGCGCGATTCGACGGTCGGTCGCGATCGGGAGGACAATCGCGCCGGAGGTGGACGAATGAGCGTCCCCAGCGTCGGCGAGCCCGACTGCGCCTGCACCCACTCGAAGGAGTGCAACCACGGTTGTCACGGTCGCCATTGCGATCCCACCGAGCACGTCTGTTCGCTCGAATTCCTGCCCGACGAAGGCGGCCTCACGCCGTGGGGCTGCGTCGAGTGCACGCCGGGCGAGGGCAGCCCGCATCTGGTCGGTTGCCCGGTCACGACCACGATGACCCGTTCCCCGGCGCCGGCGATCGGCCCCTGGCCGCTGCTCCGGAGCTGAGACGGCGCTCGAGCGTCAGCCGAGTGCTCCGTTGAACTGGCCGAAGATCGAGTCGGGCTGCCAGTCGAGCGGCTCGCCGCGGATCATCCGCAAGCCGCCCAGCTCCTCCTTCCAGCCCGCCGCCCGCAGCGCGGCCCGTCCGCGTTCGTTGCCGGCGAGGACGCCGGCGCCGGCCTTGCCGCTCGCGCCCGTCGAGCGCCGGCGACGCTCGAGCAGGCGCAGGGCGACGAACGGGTCCGGCGCGATCAGCGCGCCGCCGCGCCACGGCGCCCGGGCCAGGAAGCCGCGGACCGTGGCGGCGGCGTTCGCGCCGTCGCCGGCGGTCGCGATCAGGGTCGATGTGGGGTTCACCAGGGCGTCGAGCACGACCCGCCGGTCCTCGCCGGTGGCGGTCCGATCGAGCGCCTCGACGGCTTGCCGGTCGTCCTCGCGGAACGGCCGGATCGAGGGATCGCTCCCGGCGCCGTCGTCGCCGTCCGGCGGCAGCCCGTCGATCGCGAACCGGACCTGGCGGTCGAGGACCCGGAAGCCCTCGCGCTCGTAGATCGGCC
>JANLYK010000010.1:0-2939 GCA_031365595.1 Chloroflexota bacterium
CCGAGCTGCCGAAGGACCGCCCGCTCCTGATGCTGTGCGCTGCCGGCAGCCGCTCGACCTCGGCCACCATGTATCTGCTCCAGGCCGGCTGGGCCGATGTCCGGAACGTGACCGGCGGGATGATGGGCTGGCAGGCTGCCGGGTTGCCCGTCCGCACTGGTCCTCCCGACCCGGGCGAGGGCGATCTCCCCGGCTGATGTGCCCAATGGATCATTCCCCCACGAACGAGCGTCGCCCAATTGCCCGATCGGCCTGAATGCGCCAGATCTGCAAACGGGCCGCGCTCATTCGTTGGGAGTTGATCCGCCACAGACATCAGCGGCGGCGCGAGGAGCGGCCACGGCGCACGACGAGCGGCCGCGGCGCGCGACGAGCGGCAGGCCGGGTCGGCAGGCGTGATCAGGCGCGCTTGCGGATGTCCCTCTCGCGCCGGCGTCGCTCGCGCCACTCCTTGATCTGGTCGCGGTGGGCGAACGCCCAGCCGATGATCACGAAGAGCGCGAAGTTGACGATCCCGATCGTGTTCGCGTTGAGGTAGCCGAGCTGCTGGCCGATCTCACCGTCGATCTTGAGCGCCGGGACCGTCGCCCCGACCAGGCCGACCTGGAAGAACGGCGCCTCGGGGGCAATGTTTGCGCGGACGCTGGCCGCGATCGGCCCCTCGGTCGTGGTGCCGCCGACGATGACCGCGTTGGGTCCGAGGATCATCGGCGCGCCGCCGGCGTTGCCGCTGGCCGGCAGGTCGCTCACGTCAAGGTGCTTCCACTCGGGGATGTTGCCGACGGCATTGGGGATGGCCCAGTAGAGCGTGCCCTTGGGGGTGGTGCCGTCTGACCCGCCGATTGCGTAGAGCGCCCCATTGGCCGTGAACCCGGCAAGGTTCGTACGGGCGGCCGGCAGGTCGGTCGTGCCGCCCTTGACGCCGAACCGGACCAGCTTGGTCGCGTCGGCGGTTGTCGCCCCGAACTCGCCGCGCTGGACGGTGGCGATGGCCTTGCCGTCGGCCGCGGTTCCGCCGTACACCCACAGGTAACTGCCGACCATCGCCGCCGAAGCGTCCGTGACCGGCGTGAACAGGGTGCCGGCCTGGGCCACCCACTTGCTCGGCACGCCCTTGAGATCGAATGTCGTCTTCAGGACCGTGTTGACGGGCGCCGTCCCGTTCGTCCCGCCGACCAACAGGATCCCGTCGGACGCGGCCACGATCGCCGCCCCGGATCGGGCCTCGGGCAGCGCGAGGTCGACCTTGGCCTCCTCGGTCGTCTGCCATTCACCGAGCGAGCCGGTCTTGGCATCCGGGGTCAGGACGAAGACGGTCGTGGTCGGCTTACCCGCCGCGTCGTTGCCGCCGGCGGCGTAGATCCGGCCGCCTGAGTACAGGACGGACAGGTTGGTGCGCGGGGCGGGCAGCTTCGGACCGTCGGTCCACTTGTCGAAGTTGCCGCTGCCCGAGGCCTTGGCGACGAACGTCGTGTCGGTCGCACTCGTCCCGTCGGACCCGCCCACGTACAGGATCGAGGTTCCCGACTGAACGATCACTCCGTCGGTGCGCGGCGCGGGCAGGGAGATCTCCGTCGGTGAGGCAGCCCACGGCACGACCGCCCCGGCCGGAGCCGGGCACGGCAGGGTCTGGTTGTTCGCGGGGCAGAAGTTGACGGGGCTCCAGGCGAGGATGCCGAGGTCGATGGTCTTGTTGACCGTGAAGTAGTACGCCCGATCCGGCACATAGCCGAGCATGAAGATCAGCAGGACGAACCAGAACGCGGCCTTGAGCGATGCCCAGCCCCAGCCGTTCGCGTCGAGCAGGCCGAAGAGCGCGCGCCCGCGCGTCTGGGTCGTTCCCGGGTGCAGGGCCTGCTGCGCCATCGTCGTCCTACTTGACCTCGAGCTTGCCGGTCATGGTCGTCGGGTGAACCTGGCACACGTAGCCATAGGTCCCGGCTTTGAGGGCGGGAACGGCATACGACTTCTTGAGCGGTCCCTTGAAGAACGCCGTGTCGCCCATGGCGACGGGCGTGTTGGACGCATCGTTGATCACGACGTTGTGCGGGCCGCTCGTCGCGTCCTGGTTGTCGAAGACGAGCGTGAACGCGGTGTCGGCCTTGGCCTCGAGGGTCGTTGGCTCGAAACCGCTGGTCGCGGCGCCGTCCTTGGCCGCGACGGTTACCACCGGCGCGTTCGGGTCGATGGATGCGCCCGGCGCGGCCGATCCACCGGCGCCGGCCAGGGCGTCCGTCCAGCAATCAGGGAACGGGGTCGAGCCGGCGGCCGGTTTGTAGTTCTTGTCACGCCACGGGGTGAACGTCTTCGGCTCGCCGGTGGCCGGATCGATCACCGGCTCGTTCGTCGCGGGGTCGCGGACCTCGTACTTCTGGTCGTTCGTCGCCCGCAGGAACGCGATCAGCTCCTGGATCTGGCGGTAGTTCAGCGGTCCCGGCGGATTGGCCTTGTCCGACCAGACCGGCATCGCCGACTTCGCATTGCCGCACGCGTAGCGGCCGCCGACGAGGAGGATGTTCTGGAGATACGCCTCGCTCAGGTGAGCGAAGAGCTTCTCCTGGGAGTTCAGCTGGGGACCGATGTAGCCTTGGCCCGCGGTGGCCTTGGCCGCGGCGTCGGGCTCGTTCGGACCGAGCCCGGTGGGCCCGTGGCATCGCGCACAGTTCGCCTCGTACAGGCTGTACCCGCGCTGGACGTCGACGACCTGCTGACGGTCGATCTCGGTCTGGAGCCGGGCGGTCGAGATCCCGGCCGGCGCGCCGAGCTCGTAGAACCAGTAGCCGACGATGAACAGGCTGACGAAGATCACGGTCAGGAAGCCGACCCAGCGAGCCGCTGCGGACTGGCGAACGATGCCTGCCGAGCGCTGCGGGGTGAGGCCGGCGATCGCCTTGACCGACGGCGGCGCGCTGAACCGATCCGCGGTCAGGGTCTGCTGG
>JANLYK010000017.1:0-1856 GCA_031365595.1 Chloroflexota bacterium
GTCCTTGCCCGCGGGCGGCTGCCAGCTCTCGTCGTCGAACTCGGGATAGGGCTGGACAGGCCGCCGCTTGCGGGCGCGCTGGATGTCCATCGCGGCGTTGACCGTGATCCGCTGGAGCCAGGACTTCACGCTGCCGCCGCGGAACCCCGCCATGTTCCGGAACGCGGAGAAGAACGCCTCCTGGACGCAATCGGACGCCTGGTCACGATCCGGGACCATTCGCACGACGAGCGCGAAGAGCAGGTCCTGGTAGCACACGACGAGGTCGTTGAACGCATCGAGGTCGCCCGACCGGGCGCGCTCGAGCAGGATGAGGTCACGGCGCTGGACGGGGTCTGCGGCGACCGTCGTCGAGCGAAGGTCCTCCACGATCAGGGGGTCCCTCCGGACGGCGATTCTGAGGCTGGGCGAGTCTAGCATCGGGTCGCCCGCCAGACGCCGCAGCCCATGGGACGGTTCCGTAGCGGCTCATGTCACGGCCGCCGCCGGTCGTCGCCGAACGGGTTTCCAGCGACACCGAATGAACTCGGCCGAAACCTGCGAATTCGAAGCCCGAGCGGCCTTCCGAGACCCGGACTGCCCAGTCCACACGCGACGACGGCCCGGTTTTCGGGTCCGTGGCCGTGTCGCTCGGCCCGGCAGGCCCGAATTCCACCAATCCTGTTCAGTCAGGGTGGAAAGTCGTCACGCGACCGGAGGATGCCGTTACGCGCTCCGCTACGATTGCCGCTCGGGCCGAAGTGGCGGAATGGCAGACGCGGCGGTCTCAAACACCGCTGAGGGCAACCTCGTGTGGGTTCGAATCCCACCTTCGGTACCAGGCGACCGGCTTCGGCCGTCGCTGCGATACTCGGATCGATGAGCGATCTGTCACCGAGCCTGCAGGATACCTTCGCGCCGGACGGGCGCTGCTTCGGGTGCGGGCCGGCCAACCCGGTCGGGCTGCGGATCGGCAGCCGGCCGAGCGACGGCGATCCGGCGATCCTTGTGGCCCGGTTCGTGCCGCAGCCCGGGCACGAGGCATTCGCCGGCGTGGTCAATGGCGGGATCCTCGGGACGATCCTCGACTGCCACGCCAACTGGACCGCGGCCTGGCACCTGATGCGCGCCCGCGGCGCCGATCGACCGCCGACCACCGTCACCCTCGAGTACTCGATCCGGATGCGGCGGCCGACCCCGTCCGACACGCCGATCGACCTCCGGGCGTGGATCGTGGATTCGTCCGATGATCGGGCGACCGTCGAGGCGGAGATCACGTCGGGCGGTACCGTGACGGCGACTGGTCGGGGCACCTTCGTCGCCGTCCGGCCCGACCATCCCGCCTACGACCGCTGGTAGGAGTCAGTTTCATGTTCCGCAAGTTCCTCGGCCTCGACCGATCGAAGCCCGATCCGCGCCTGCCGGTCGGCGACGATGCGGCTCCCCTGCCCGACTCGGCGGCGGAGACGGCGACCGCCCGGCGGATCGTCGCGCGCCTCGAGGCGATGCCGCCGGCCGAGGCCCGCTACCTCGCGTGCTTCGCCTACGTGATGAGCCGGGCGGCCAACGCCGACCAGGGCATCAGCCCTGAGGAAACTGCGTTGATGGAGCGGTTCGCCGTCGAATACGGCGGGCTCGACGCCGCCCAGGCCGTCCTCGTGGTCGAGATGGCCAAGTTCCAGTCGCGCTTCCACGGCGGGACCGAGGACTTCGTCGTGACCCGCGAGTTCCGCTCGATCTCGACCGTCAAGCAGCGGATCGCCCTGATTCGATGCTGCTTCGCGATCGGCGCGGTCGACTCCTCGATCAGTGCCGAAGAAGCAGCGACGATCAACGAGATCGCGCGCGAGCTCGATGTCGAGGCCGCCGACGTGAAC
>JANLYK010000087.1:0-3486 GCA_031365595.1 Chloroflexota bacterium
CGGCGTTTCAGGTCGAGCTGCGGGCCTGGGAGATCGTGTACAACACGATCCGACCGCACCAGGCCCTCGGTTATCTCACCCCGGCCGAATACCTGGCGTCCGTCGGCATCGATGTGTAACGGACGTACTGGACGAGTACACCCGCTGGACGGTCGACGCACGCCTGCGTAGAATACTCCCGGGGGGTATCACATCCAGAAGCAATCCAACGTTCCAACGAGGACGATCCGTGCGACGCTCTTTTCTCAGCCTCATCGGGGCGACGGCGATTCTTCTGTCAGCCTGCTCCACGGGCGGCGGAGCCGTAAGCGCTCCGGCCGGCTCGCCGGTGGTGGCGTCGGCCGCGAGCGCGACCCGGATCGAGGTCAGCCTGACCGACTCCCTTCGGATCGAGCCCGCTGCGATCACCGTCCCGGCCGGAGTGCCGGTCACGTTCGTGATCACGAACAGCGGCGGGACCGACCACGAGTTCTATCTCGGCGATGAGGCGGCCCACGCCGCGCACGAGAAGGAGATGGCCGCGATGGGCGGGATGGGCCACGACGAGCCCGAGGGCATCCCCGTCAAGCCGGGCCAGACCCGGGAGCTGACGTACACGTTCGCCCAGCCCGGACAGACCCTCGCGGGCCACGTGGCGGGCCATTACGGGGCAGGCATGAAGGCCGCGATCACGATCACTGTAACGGGGTAGGGATGGATATGGACCACGACGAGCACGCCGCCCGCGGGGGGCACGGTCGCGTCGGCGATGCGGCGGCGAGCCCGAGCCCGAGCCCGAGCCGCGACGCCCACGGAACCGGCCACGACAGCCACGACGCCCACGCCGCCGGGCACGACAAGCACGCCGGTCACTCGGTGGCGATGTTCCGTGACAAGTTCTGGCTGAGCCTCGCGCTCACGATTCCGGTCGTCCTGCTCAGCCACGACGTCCAGGAGTGGTTCGGCTACGCCGTCCCGATGCTGCCGGCCATCGAGTACGTGCCGGCGATTTTGGGCACGATCGTCTTCCTGTACGGCGGCCTCGTCTTCATCCGCGGCGCGCAGGGCGAATTGGCAAGCCGCCAGCCCGGGATGATGACCCTGATCTCGCTCGCGATCGTCGTCGCATTCGTGACCTCGTGGGCCGGCACGCTCGGTGTCTTCGAGGTCGAGATCTGGTGGGAGCTGGCCACCCTGATCACGATCATGCTCCTCGGCCACTGGCTCGAGATGCGCTCGATCGCCCAGGCCCGCGGCGCGCTCGCCGCCCTCGCCGACCTCCTGCCCGATACCGCGGAGCGGATCACCGCGACCGGCACCGAGGAGGTCCCGATCGGCTCGCTCGCCCTCGGCGACACGATCCTGGTCAGGCCCGGCGCCCGAGTCCCGGCCGACGGGGTCATCGCCGACGGAACCGCCGACGTCGACGAGTCGATGATCACCGGCGAGTCGCGGGTAGTCAGCATGGAACCCGGCGACACGGTCGTGGCCGGCACAGTTGTCGCCGGCGGATCGCTCCGAATCCGGGTGACGGCCACGGGGGAGGAGACCGCCCTGTCGGGCATCATGCGTCTCGTCGCGGCTGCCCAGGCGTCGGCCTCGCGCGCCCAGGCCCTCGCGGACCGAGCAGCGGCAATCCTCTTCTACGTTGCGCTGGCCGCCGGCACGATCACCCTCGTCTACTGGTGGGCGCAGGGCGACCCCGAGGGCGCGCTCGTGCGAACCGCGACCGTCCTCGTCATCGCCTGCCCCCATGCGCTCGGGCTGGCGATCCCGCTCGTCATCGCGATCTCCACGTCGCTTGGGGCGCGCAACGGACTCCTGGTGAAGGATCGGATCGCCCTCGAGCGGGCGCGGACGCTCGACATGGTCATCTTCGACAAGACCGGGACGCTCACGAAAGGCGAGCCGGTGCTCGTCGATGCCAGCGACGACGCCGCCCTCCGGCTGGCCGCCGCCGTCGAGGCGGACTCGGAGCACCCCCTCGCCCGCGCGATCGTCGCCGGGGCGACCGCGCGCAGCCTCGAGGTTCCGACCGCAACCGCCTTCCAGTCGCTGGCCGGGCGCGGCGCCCAGGCCCGGGTCGAGGGCCACGACGTCGCCGTCGGGGGCCCGCGCCTCCTCGCCGACCTTGCCCTCGCCCCGCTCGACGTGGCGGCCGACTGGGACCGCGAGGGCCGGACGGTCCTCCATGTCATCGTCGATGGCCGGGTCGCCGGGGTCGTCGGGGTCGAGGACGAGATCCGAGCGGAGTCGAAGGAGGCGATCGACGCCCTGCACGCCCTCGGCGTCCGCGTCGCGATGATCACCGGCGACAGCCAGGCGGTCGCGGACTCGGTCGCGCGTCGGCTCGGCATCGACGAGGTCGCGGCCCAGGTGCTGCCGGCCGACAAGGCCGCCGCGGTCCAGCGCTTCCAGCAGGGCGGCCGCAAGGTGGCGATGGTCGGCGACGGCGTGAACGATGCCCCGGCGCTCGCAACCGCCGACGTCGGGATCGCGATCGGGGCGGGGACCGACGTTGCGGTCGAGTCGGCTGGAATCGTGCTCGTCCGGAGCGATCCGCGCGACGTCGTTGGGGCGATCGAGCTGTCCCGGGCGACATACGCGAAAATGATCCAGAACCTGATCTGGGCGACCGGCTACAACCTCGTGGCGATCCCCATCGCAGCCGGCCTGTTCGTCCCGTGGGGACTCGACCTGCCGATGGCCGTCGGGGCCATCGCGATGAGCGTCTCGACGATCGTCGTCGCGGCCAATGCCCAGCTCCTGCGGCGCCTTCGGTTGCGCCGCGACGAACCGGCCGGTCACCTCCGGCCGGCCAGCGCCTGACTGTCACTGGAGACCCAGCCCATGAGTGGAACTCGACCGGAGCGCGTGCTCGATCCCGTCTGCGGCATGACCGTGGACGTCGCCAAGGCCGAGGCGGCCGGCCTGACCCTCGAGTACGAGGGCCGGACCTACGCGTTCTGCCGCGACGGCTGTCGGCGGGCGTTCAACGAGGAGCCGGCAACGTACGCTGCCAAGGCCGAGCAAGCCCACGCGATCAGCGTCCCGAAGGCCACGGGCGTCCCGGTCATCGACGAGGGCATGCGCCTCTGGTACGAGAGCTGTTCGTGCTGCCTGTCCGACGCCTTTCCCGATGTCAAGGCGGCCCTCGATGCGGAGCGGGCCGCCGCGGCAGAGTCGCCGGTCGGGGCCGGCATCTGCGAGATCGCCGAGGCTCCTTCGGAGGTGCCGGCCGGGGCCTGACGTCCGGGAGCCGCCCTCAGCCGCGGGGCGGCGTCGGGGTCGCAGCGGCCGGCCGGGCCGGCGGCTCGAGGTGATGGGCAAGGTCCGCGTGGGGGTCGCCGCCGCCGTGACCACATGGGTCGGCGTGGATGATCGCGGACGACAGGTGCGGCACGTCGTGCAGCAACGCGTGCCGAGCTCGTTCGGCGATCTCGTGGGCCTCACCGATCGTGCGCGCCTCGTCCACAACGACCTCCGCCTCGGCATGCAGCCGGTGGC
>JANLYK010000153.1:0-8516 GCA_031365595.1 Chloroflexota bacterium
GGCCGAGCTCAGCGACGACGGCCCGCTCCAGGGTCCGGCCCTGGCTCCGTACGCCCGCGCCGCGGGCGACGGCTCCTCCGACGACTGACCGCGGCTCGGCCGACGGCGAGACGACCATGCCCGACCCGAAGGCTGGAGCCCCCGTCCGACGGCGGCGGCGCGCGACCCGGCTGCTCCGGTTCCTTGCCTTGGCCGTCGCCGTGCTCGTCGTCGTCGGCCTCGCCGGCTTCTTCGTCTACGCCCAGCCCCAGCCGACCCTGCCGGAGGGGTCGGCCGCCCTTGTTTCGGACCCGGAGGTCGCCGTCTCGACGGTCGGTCGCGACCTCGTCTTCCGTCGCGCGCAGGCGACGCCCACGGTCGGGTTGATCCTGTACCCCGGCGGCAAGGTCCCGCCCGCCGCCTACGCCCCTGCCGCACATCGAATCGCGGCGGTCAGCGGCGCCCTCGTCGTCATCGTTGACGTGCCGTTCAATTTCGCGGTCTTCGACATCGACTCCCCGAACCGGGTGATCGCCCGGGAGCCGTCGATCACGACCTGGGCGGTCGGCGGGCACTCGCTCGGCGGGGCGATGGCCGCCCAGTACGCGGCATCCCACCCCGGTGCGGCGAAGGGGCTCGTCCTGTGGGCCAGCTACTCCGCAGCAGATCTGGGAGACGCCGTCCTCGCTGTCCTCTCGATCTACGGCTCGCTCGACGCCGGTCTGCCCACGATCCGCAGCGACGCCAACCTCGCGAAGCTGCCGGCCACGACCACGTACGTCGAGGTCAGCGGCGGCAACCACGAGCAGATGGGCTGGTACACGGGCCAGCCGAACGACCCGCCGGCGACGATCTCGCGTATCGAGCAGCAGAACCAGCTCGCGATCGCGACGGCCAGCTTCCTCGCCACGCTGGGCGTCGCGCCCGGGAGCTGACCGGGTCCGGGAGCGGGCGCGTCAGGCGAGGGCGCTCGTCAGCGACGCCCGGACGCGCTCGAACGGGATCGTCGCGACCGCGATCCCGCCGATCACGAAGACGACGCCGAGGAGCTGGGTCAGCGACGGCGCCTCCGCCAGCAGCACGATTCCGAGCCCGACGGTCATCACCGGCTGGGCGAGCAGGATGATCGAGGTCAGGACCGCCGGCAGCCGCGACAGGGACAACGAGATCAGGAGATAGCCGAGGGACTGCGACGTCAGCCCGAGAACTGCCAGCCAGGCGAGGCTCGCCGGAGCCGGCAGCGGGTCCAGGTCGCCGACCACGACCCCCGCCAGGGCCGCGACCGCCGCGGTCGAGATCGTCGCGATCGCGACCGGTCCGGCCGGCCGGCGCAGGTCGCCGCTCCCCCGCCGGATGATCAGCAGGTAGCCGGCGTAGCACAGGGCAGTTGCGAGGCCGAGAATGACGCCCAGCCCCGGGTTCGCCCCGAACGCCCGGCCGCCGATCGCACCCGAGATCAAGGCGACACCGACAAGCACGACCGGCAGGGCGAGGAACGTGTTCCGGCTCGGGCGCTCCCCGAACGCGATCCACGCCACGACCCCGACGACGATCACCTGGAGATTGCCGAGAACCGTCGCGAGGCCCGCCCCGACCGCCTCGATCGCGTGGTGCCAGAAGAGCAGGTCGCCGGCGAAGAACACGCCCGCGAACAGGGCGAGCCCGACCGTCCGGGCCGGGAGCGCCCCGTAGCGGCGGTGCTCGAGGTACGCGACGAGCCCGAGGAGCGGCAGGCCGAACAACGCCCGATAGACGGTCCCGGTCGAGGGCGAGACCTCCGCCCAGCGGTAGAAGATTCCGCTGAACGCGATGCACATCGCGCCGAGCAGGGCCGCCAGACGGGGTCGCGCTGCGATCGCGGCGAGGGGACCCGGGAGCCCGCTGTCGGCCTCGGCGCGATCCGCGCCGCGTCCCGATCGCGCAGCGGCGACGTCGTCCACCGCCACCTACTCGGCGGGCGGCGTGGCCCGGCCCGGCAGCCCGACGAAACGCAACCCCAGCTCGGCGTACTGCGCCTCCTCGGGCGGGGACGGGGCCTCGAGCATCAGGTCGCCGCCAGACTGGGTCTTCGGGAAGGCCATGACCTCACGGATGTTCGTCTGGTGGGCGAGCAGGGCGGCCCAGCGGTCGATCCCGAGGGCGATCCCGCCGTGCGGCGGCGGCCCGTACTCGAACGCCTCGAGCACCGCCCCGAACTTCTCCTTCATCCCGGCATCGGTCTGGCCCTGGAGGGCGAAGCTCCGGGCGAGCAGCTCGCGCCGATGGATCCGGATCGAGCCGCCACCCAGCTCCCAGCCGTTAAGCGCGATGTCGTACTGGAGCGCTCGGGCCCGGCCAGCCGGGTCGTCGGGCGACGGCTGGGAGGGATCGCCCGAGGCCGTCGCCAGGAGTTCCTCGTCCTCGGGCAGCACACCGCTGAACGGGTTGTGGGTGGCGTCCCAGCGCTCGTTCTCGGCATCCCACTGGTACATCGGGAAGCGGTTGATCCAGCAGAACGAGAGGACGTCGGGATCGGCCAGGCCGAGGCGGTTCCCGAGCTCGGCCCGGAGCCGGCCGAGGACGTCGGCGGTCACCGCTGGCGAATCCGCGACGACGAGGACGAGGTCGCCGGGCGAGGCGCCCGCATGGGCGACGAGGCGCTCGGCCCCATCGTCGCCGAGGAACTTGGCGATCGGGCTGCGGACGGCGCCCGTGTCCTCGACCGCGAGCCAGACGAGGCCCTTCGCGCCGAAGCGCTTGGCCCGCTCGGTCAGCTCGTCGATCTCCTTGCGGGTCGCCCCGCCCATCCCCGGCGCGACGATCGCCTTCACCCGTCCCCCGCCGGCGAGCGCGTCGTCGAAGACCCGGAACCCGGACGGTGCCTCCGCCCAGAGCGGCGCCAGGTCGACGAGCTCCATCGCGAACCGAAGATCGGGCTTGTCGCTGCCGAAGCGTTCGATCGCCTCGGCGTACGTGAACCGCGGGAACGGCGTTTCCTGAAGCGGCCGCTCGGGCGTCGTCGCGCGGCAGACCTCGATCACCATCCCCTCCACGAAGGTCATCACGGCCTCCTCGTCGACGAAGCTCATCTCGAGGTCGAGCTGGGTGAACTCCGGCTGGCGATCGCCGCGCAGGTCCTCGTCGCGGAAGCAGCGGGCGATCTGGAAGTAGCGATCGATCCCGCCGACCATCAGGAGCTGCTTGAGCTGCTGGGGGCTCTGGGGCAGCGCGTAGACCGAGCCCGGCTGGAGGCGCGACGGGACAATGAAGTCGCGAGCGCCCTCGGGGGTCGACTTGATCAGGTTCGGGGTCTCGACCTCGACGAAGCCGTGGGCGTGGTGGACCTCGCGGATCGCCTGGACGAGGCGGCTGCGCAGGAGCAGGCGGCGGGTCATCGCCTCGCGCCGGATGTCGAGATAGCGATAGCGCAGGCGGAGGGCCTCGTCGATCGGGGCGTCGGGGTCGTTGATGTAGAACGGGGTCGTCTTCGATTCGGTCAGGATCGTGACGGCGCTCGCCCGGAGCTCGATTGCGCCGGTCGGGAGACGCAGGTTCTCGGTCCCGGGCAGGCGCGCCGCGACCGCGCCCTCGACGGTCACCACGAACTCGCTCCGGACCCGGCTTGCGGCGGCGTGGGCATCAGGGTCGTCGGCCTTGTCGATCACCACCTGGGTGATGCCGTGGCGATCGCGCAGGTCGAGGAAGATCAGCTGGCCGTGGTCGCGTCGGCGGTGGACCCAGCCCGACAGACGGGCAGTCGTGCCCGCGTCACCCGCCCGCAGGGCGCCGCAGGTGTGCGTCCGGTACGAGGTCGCGAGGTGGTCGGCGGGCGCGTCGGTCGCGCCCCGGTCAGCGGGGGGTGAGTCGGTCATGGCCGACGTATCGTACGGGAGTCGGTCGGCCCGGGCCGAGGGCGCCGAGCCGCGGGCAGAGGGGAACCGGCTACGGGCGGGTCCCCCGGACGGCCCAGGCTCGGGCGGTCAGGTGGATCGAGCCGTCGGCCTCGGTCGGGAGCGTCGCCCGGAGACGATCGCGGAATGCGTTGCGCTGCCCCTCCTCCATCCGCATCGCGAAAGCCGGCGCCGCGCCGACGCCCGACAGGAATGGCGACCAGTACTCGTCGAAGTCGGCGAACACCGTCGGAATCTCGATCGCGCGAACCTCGACCGTGTCGAGGCCGGCACCGGCGAACGCGGCTCGTAACGGACCGGGGGCGCAGATCGGGAAGCGCACGCCTTCGTCCTCGTCGACAGCCGCGGGGTCGAGCGCGATCGCGGCGTCGAAGAAGTGGCGCATCATCTGCATGCCTTCGGCGTAGTCCCAGACGTAGCCCGCGACCGTGGCGCCCGGAGTGCTGACCCGGACCATCTCGGCGAGGCCGGCCGCCGCGTCCGGCACGAAGTTCAGCACGAGCCCGGCAACGACGACGTCGACGCTCGCGTCATCGAGCGGAATCGCCTGGGCGTCGCCGACCGCGAACGACGCCCGCGGATCGGCCACGCGTTCGCGGGCGTGGGCGACGAAGTCGGCCGATGGGTCGATCCCGACGATCCTCGCCGGGTCCGCCTGCGCGAGCACGGTCGCGCTGAGCGCTCCCGTCCCGCAGCCGACATCCAGCCAGGGCCGGCCCGGGGCGACGGCCAGCCAGTCCACGAAGATCGGCGCGACGAGGCGGCTCCAGCGCCCGACGTAGCGCTCGTACGCGTCGCCGCCCAACCAGCGATCGGCCCCGCTCATCCCTCCTCGGGGACTCCGTGGCGGTGGCTGGCCTGCGCCCGCCCGATCTCGCGAGCGAGGTCACCAATCGCGACGAGCTTCTGGGTCCCGGCCTCGAGATCCTTGATCTGGACCTGGCCCTCCGCCAACTCGTCGCCGACGATCACCGCGAAGTGGGCCCGCTCCTTGGCCGCCGATTCGAGCTGCTTGCCGAGCTTGCGCTGACTCAGCTCCGCCCGGGCGGCGATCCCGGCCGCGCGGAGGAGCGTCGCGATCCGGAGCCGCTCGCTCGTCGCCGCCGGGTCCGCCCCAACGACGACCGCGGTGAGGGCCGGTTCGGCCGCCGGCGGCACGCCCTGCGCCTCCAGGGCGATCAGGACTCGATCCAGCCCGAGCCCGAACCCGATCCCGGGCGTCGGCTTGCCCCCGAGGAGCTCGACGAGGCCGTCGTAGCGGCCGCCGCCGCCCAGCGCCGACTGCTGCCCGCTCGCGGTCCGGGGATGAACCTCGAACGCCGTCCGCGTGTAGTAGTCGAGCCCCCGGACGAGGCGCGGATCGAGGGTGTAGGCGATCCCGAGGGCGTCGAGATGAGCGCGGACTCCGGCGAAGTGTTCCGCGCAGGCCGGACAGAGCCGGTCGGTGATGACCGGCGCATCGGCGCTCAGCTCCACCATGACCGGTTCCTTCGAGTCGAGCAGGCGGAGCGGGTTTCGCTCAAGGCGCTCGCGCTCGAGATGCGGGAGCCGATCGATGTGGCCGCGGTAGTACGCGGCAAGCTCGGCGACATACGCCGGGCGGCACTCGCGGTCTCCGATCGAGTTCAGCCGGATCTCGGGCTCGACGATCCCGGCGTCGCGGTAGAAGCGGTCGGCCAGCTCGATGATCTCGGCGTCGATCGCGGGTCCCGGGTCGCCGATCGCCTCGATGTCGAACTGCCAGAACTGGCGGTACCGGCCGGCCTGGGGCCGGTCGTAGCGGAACATCGGCCCGGTCAGGGTCAGCTTCACGGGCTGAGGCAGGGTCTGCATCCCGTGCTGGACGTAGGCCCGGACGATGCCGGCCGTCGGCTCGGGGCGGAGAGCCCACGTTTCGCCGTCCTCGGTCCGGGGCGCGATCCGGAACAGCTCCTTCTCCACGATGTCGGTGACCGCGCCGACGCCGCGCTCGAAGATCGCGGTCTGTTCGAAGAATGGGGTTTCGATCCGGCGGTAGCCGTAGCGCGCGGCGAGATCGGCGGCCAGCCGCTCGAGGCGGGTCCACGCCGGGGTCTGGGACGGAAGCAGATCGCGCGTCCCGCGCGGCGCCTGGAGATTCGGCATCGTGTGGAGTGTAGGGGTCAGGCTGCGATGATCGGCACGCCGTACTCGCGCATGCGGCGATCACTGGTCACGAGCGTCATGCCTTCGGCGATTGCCTGGGCGATGATCATCCGGTCGAACGGATCCGTGTGGAGCATGGGCAACCCCCCGGCGAGCCAGCCGTGCTCCATCGTGACCGGCAACGGTTCGATGGCCGACGCGCGGACTCGGTCGAGGAGGTCGTCGGGGACGGTCAGTCGACCCTGTGCGCGCTTGATCGAGATTTCCCAGATCGACGCCGTCGAAAGGTAGATCGCGTCCGCCGACTCGAGCGCGGCACGGGTCGCCGGGCGAAGGCGGGCGTCGTCAACCGTGATCCAGACCATGATCTGCGTGTCGAGCAACACCTTCATCGGAGGGGATCGGCTGGGTCGTGGTCGTAGAACGCGGCGGCGATCGCCTCGTCATCCTGGTCGAAGTCGCCGTGGATGACGATTTCCCCCTTCATTGCTCCGAAGACGAGCTTCGGCCGTTCCGGAACGAACGGGACGAGCTTGGCGATGGGCTTGCCGGCCCGTCCGATGACGATCTCCTCGCCGGCCTCGGCCCGCTCCAGCAGGCGTGACAGGTTCGTCTTCGCGGCGTGGACGTTGACGATCTCACTGCTCATGGATCAAGTCTAGCTAAGTTCATGGGACGGCGTCAACCCGCGGACGCGCGTGCCGGGCGCTAGTTGAGGTCGCGCTGGACGTTCAGAACGTCCTTCAGGCCCTCGATCCGGCTCATCACCCGGGCGAGCTGCGAGACTGACGCGACCTGGAGGGTGGCGATGCAGACCGCGGTGTGATCCGGGTTCACGGAGACCGACGCCGACAGGATGTTGACCTTGTTCTCGGCCACGACCTGGGTGATGTCGTTGAGCAGTCCGGTCCGATCGTAGGCCTCGACCCGGATCGCGATCGGGTAGGTCTGGGCGGGCGCCGCCTCCCATTCGACCTCGATCAGGCGCGGGACCTCGCGCTCGTTGAGAACCGTGGGGCAGGACCGGAGGTGGACGGTCACGCCCTTGCCCCGGGTGATGAATCCGACGATTGGGTCGCCCGGGATCGGATGGCAGCACTTCGCGAACCGAACGAGGAGATCGCCGACGCCCTTGACCCGGACGCCGCCGGTCCGCGGCGGAACGTTGGCCGGAGCGACGGTCGGCAGGCCAACCTCGGTGTCATCGACGACGCCGAGCCTGGCGACGACCTGCTGGGCACTGACCGCCCCATAGCCGATCGCGGCATAGAAGTCATCGAGCGAGTCGTGGTTGTAGGCCCGGCCGAGCTCGGCGATCTTTTCCGTCCCGACCGCCTGGATCGTCTTGCGGGCAAGCCGCCGCAGCTCGCGCTCGAGGGACTCGCGACCGTGGACGATGTTCTCGTCGCGGTCCTTGCGCTTGAACCATTGGCGGATCTTCTCCCGGGCGTGGGAGGTCCGGACGACGTTCATCCAGTCGCGCGACGGGCCGTGCTCGCCCTTGGTCGTCATCACCTCGACGATGTCGCCGTTCTTCAGCCGGTAGTCGAGCGGGACGAGGCGGTTGTTGACCTTGGCCCCGATCGTCCGGTGGCCGACGTCGGTGTGGATCCGGTAGGCGAAATCGAGCGGGGTCGCGCCGGCCGGCAGGTCCTTGATGTCGCCCTTCGGGGTGAAGACGAACACCTGGTCCTGGAAGATGTCGAGCTTGATCCCCTCGACGAACTCGGTCGCATCGGACTCGCTGACGTCGCGTTGCCACTCCATGAGCTGGCGCAGCCAGGCGAGCTTGGCGTCGTACTCACGATCGGACTTCGTGCCTTCCTTGTAGCGCCAGTGGGCGGCGATCCCGACCTCGCTGACCTGGTGCATCGCCTGGGTCCGGATCTGGATCTCGAGGGGCTTGCCGTCGAGGGCGATGACCGCGGTGTGGAGCGACTGGTAGAGATTGTTCTTGGGGACCGCGATGTAGTCGTCGAACTGGCCGGGGATCGGGCGCCACAGGGCGTGGACGATGCCGAGGGCCGCATAACAGTCTCGGACCTCGTCGACGAGGATCCGGATCGCGTACACGTCGTAGATCTCCGCGAACTCGGCCGATTTGCGCTGCATCTTCTTGTCGATGCTGTAGATGTGCTTTGGGCGGCCCTGGAGGTCGGCCTCGATGCCCGACGTGGCGAGCTTCGGGGTCAGTTCGGCGATCGCCCGGCTGATGTAGTCCTCGCGACCCTTGCGCCGGGTGTCGAGGAGACGGGCGAGCTCGCGGAAGCGCTCGGGCTCGAGAACCTTGAACGCGAGATCCTCGAGCTCCCACTTGATCTGCCAGATCCCGAGCCTCTCGGCCAGCGGGGCGTAGATCTCCTGGGTCTGGCGGGCGATCCGGAGCTGCTTCTCCGACGGCAGGCCGTACAGGGTCCGCATGTTGTGGAGCCGGTCGGCGAGCTTGATCAGGACGACCCGGATGTCCTCGGCCATCGCGAGGAGCATCTTCCGGATGTTCTCGGCCTGCTGCTGCTCGTGGCT
>JANLYK010000184.1:0-6013 GCA_031365595.1 Chloroflexota bacterium
CCGAGCTCGCGGAGACCTTCGTCCGCGGCGGCGCCGTCCGCCGCTCGGGCCTTGCCGCCGAGGCCCTGGTGCGGGCCGCCGACCCAGCCCAGGTCCGTCAGCTGAAGCTCGTCCTGCGCCTGTTCGAATCGCGCCTCGCCAACCTCCTCCTGACCGGCCGCCCAGTGGCCTTCCGGGACCGATCGCCGGCCGAACGGGAGCGCGTGTTGCTCGCCTGGGCAGGTTCGCGGCTCGCGCTCCGGCGCTCGGCGTACCAGGCGTTCCGCAAGCTCCTGACGTTCCTCGCCTACGCCGATCCCGGGCCGCCGGGCGTCCAGAACCCGATTCATCCCGTGATCGGCTACACCCCGGATCGGCCGCCGGTCACGACCAGCCTGACCGCGATCCGACCGCTCGAGGTCCACGATCCGCCGACGGGTTCGGTCGCTGGTGACCTGCTCGTCCTCCAGGCAGACGTCGTCATCGTCGGTTCGGGCGCGGGTGGCGGCGTGATCGCTGCCGAGCTGACCCGGGCCGGGCGATCGGTCGTGGTCGTCGAGGCCGGGCCGTTTCTCGACGAGGCCCATCTCCCGACCGACGAGATGGATGCGTTTTCCCGGCTGTACCTGAACCACGGACTGCTCACCACCTGGGACGGCTCGATCACGATGCTGGCCGGCTCCGGGGTGGGTGGCGGGACGCTCGTCAACTGGATGACGAGCATCGCCGCTCCGGACGATGTCCGCGCCGACTGGGCTCGCGACCATGGCCTCGCCGGGATCGACGGCGCTGCGTTCGACGCGGACATCGCGGCCATCGAGCGCGAGCTCGGCGTGGCGCCGGCGACGGTGATCCCGGCCAAGGACGGGATCATCCTGCGCGGCGCCGCGGCGCTCGGCTGGGAGGCGGCGCCGACGCGGCGCAACGCGGAAAGCTGCGGCGATTGCGGAAGCTGCCCCTTCGGCTGCCCGCGCGCGGCGAAGCAGTCCGGGATCCGGGCGCATCTCGCGACCGCGGCCGCCGGCGGGGCTCGGATCGTCGATCGGGCGCGGGTCACGCGCGTCCTCATCGAACACGGCCGGGCGGCGGGTGTCGAGGCCCAGGTCCTCGTTGTCGATCCGGCCACGGGCGAACCGATGGCGGGGCCGGGCGGCGATCCGCTCCACCCGCGGACGCGGCAACTGGTCGTCCGGGCGCCGCAGGTCGTCGTTTCGAGCGGGGCGGTGCGCTCGCCGGCCGTCCTCCTCGCGTCCGGCCTCGACCATCCGGCGATCGGTCGTCACCTTCGCCTGCATCCAGTGCCGATCGTCGCTGGCCTGTTCGACGAGCCGATCGACATGTGGCGGGGCACGATGCAGGCGGCCCGGTCCCTCGAGTTCAGCCGACCCGAGGCCGGGCGCAACGGATACGTCATCGAGTCCGCGCCGGGTCACCCCGGTCTGATCGCGCTCGCCCTGCCCTGGGAGGGGACCGACGCCCACGCCGACCTGCTCCGCCGGATCCGCCACGTCGGGCCGCTGATCGCGGTCACGCGCGACGGTGGGGCCGGTCGTGTCCGATTGACCGGCAGCGGCCACGCCCGGATCGACTACGCCCTTGACGCCGGGGGTGTGGCGACGCTTCGCCACGCCCTCGTCTCGATGGCCGGCCTCGTCCGCGCCGCCGGCGCACGCCAGATCGTCGTGGTCGGGACGCCGCCCCGCTGGCACGGACGGACCGGCGCGGCGGGGCAGGAAGGGCGCTCGTTCGCGGTCTTCGAGGACGCCCTGCGCGACTTCGACTTCGCGCCGAACCGCGGCTCGGTCTTCTCGGCCCACCAGATGGGCAGCGTCCGGATGGGGGCGTCGGTCGCCGACCACCCGTGCGATCCGGAAGGCCGCGTCCGGACCCGCGCCGGCGTGCCCGTCGCCGGACTCTACGTCGGCGACGGCTCGCTCTTTCCGACCGCGATCGGCGTAAATCCGATGATCACGATCATGGCCCTTGCCCGGCGTGTCGCCCGGACGATCGTCGCCGAGGGCTCGCCCGCGTCCTGAACTGTCAGGCCGCGGCCGGCGCATCCTCGTCGCGGACGGCGGTGCGGTTCACCACCCGCGGCGTCGACATTCGGCTCCGGGACAGGATCAGCATGGCCACCCCGACGACGATCACGGCGCCGGCCACGAGCTGGATCGGGGTGACCGCCTCGGCGAGGATCAGCCAGCCCAGGAACACCGCGACGATCGGGTTGACGAATGCATACGTCGCGATCAGCGGCAAGGGCGCCTGGCGAAGAACCCACGCGAATGCCGTGAAGGCGACGAGACTGCCGACGACCGTCAGGTAGACGAGAGCGAGGATCGAGTCGGGTTCGACGGCCTCGGGCCTGAACCCGGCGACCTCACCGGACAGGACGGCCGCGACCGCCAGGGAGACGGATCCCGACACCATCTGCATCCCGGTGGTCAGGAATGGATCCTTCGGCAGGTGTGCCCGATGGGCCGAGAACAGTGAACCTGCGGCCCACGACATCGGCGAGAAGATCAGCGCGGCGATCCCGGCCGGGTCCAGGGTGCCGTCGATCGCGAGCCCCGGGCCGACGAGGATCAGGACTCCGACGACACCGGCCGCGATCCCGACGATCGCGAGGCGCGGCAGGCGCTCGCCGAGGAACACGCGGCCGAAGACCGCGACCCACACCGGGAGCATGGCAATGAGGACCCCGGCGATCCCGGACGGGACGGTCTGCTCGCCCCACGCGACCGCGCCCATCCCGCCGCCCATCAGGCAGGTCCCGACGATGAAGCTGTCGCGCCACTCGCCGCGGGTCGGCCGGGCCGCCGTCTCGCGCCGAAACAGCGCGACGGCGGCGAGCATCACGCAGCCCGCGACCGCGAACCGGACCGCGGCCAGGGCGAAGGGCGGGATCGTGTCCACTCCGACGCGGATGGCCAGATAGGTCGAGCCCCACACGACGTACAGGATCAGGATCGCCGTCCAGACGAGAGCGGCCGACGCCTGGCGAGGGCCCGGGCGCGGGAGCGTTGGCGTTGGCATAGTCGGCTGGTCCAAGATGGGGGCAGTGTACGCGCCGGGGCGCGGGCGTGCCAACCCCCGGACCCGGCACGGCGCCTGCCCGGTCGCGACCGGGCGACGTTCAGGCGACCGCGGCCCGCAGCGGACGGCAATGGAGGCACGGCCGGTAGCCCGCCGCCGATGCGGCCTTCGCCGACCCGAAGTGGACCAGGTGGCGCTCGGTGGTCCGGCGCGCGTCGCGGCAGGTCGGCATGCAGTAGATCCGGGTCGAGTCCGAGCCGAAGTAGCGGACCCCGGCCCGGGCCAATGCCTCGAGCTCGTCGGGGTCGGCGCCCTCGCCGGCCAGGATCGTGCGCTTGTTCTCGGGCCCGCCGAGCGAGTACTGACCGATCATCCCGTCGCTCCGCACGACCCGGTGGCACGGAACGATGAGCGGCACCGGATTGTGGCCGAGCGCCGTCCCGACCGCCCGCACCGCCTTCGGCCGGCCGATCTCGGCCGCGATCCAGCCGTACGGCCGGACCTCGCCGCGCGGGATCTCGAGGGCCTTCATCCAGACGGCCTGCTCGAACGCGGTCGAGCCGCGCAGGTCGAGGTCGATCCGATTGTGGCGGTCGCCAGCGAGGCGCTTCTCGATCTTGCGGGCGAGGTCGGTTGGGAGGGCCGGGATCCGCCGGGCGCGCCGACCCGTGCGCTCGTGGAAGCGTGCCTCGAACGATGCGTCGTCCGTCTCGCCGGTCACCTCCGATACCCCCCGTCCGTTCCAAGCCACCCGAAGCGGGCCGACAGGCGAGTCGACCACGGCGTAGTCGTCGGCCAGGCCGACCGCGACCAGCGTGGCGTGGGCCAGCCCGGCGGGGGCGGCTTCGCGGAGCCCCGTGAGAGCGGCTTCGGTCATGGGATCGATGAACTCGGTCATGCGGGGATCTCCTCGGCTCGCAGCCCTTCGGGCGGCCCCTCGGACGCGAGGAGCGCTGTGCGCAGGGCGGCCAGGCCGCGATGGACGTGGGCCTTGACGGTGCCTTCGGGCCGGCCGACCGCTTCGGCAATCTCGGCGTACGACAGCCCGTCCACGTGGCGCAGGACGACCGCCGTTCGCTGGGCTGGGCTCAGGCCGCCCAGGAGTCGGGCCCAGATCTCGCGCTGGTCGCGCCGTTCGAGCGGATCGAATGCCGGCTCGGCGCCGGGCTCGAAGGCCAGCTCGGCGGTCGGAACCCGTTTCACCCGCGCCCGGTTGCGCCCGGCGTTCAGGAGGATCGTGGTCAGCCAGCCGCGCAGGCGCAGGTCGCGGATCCGGGCCGGCTCGTACGTCGCGAGCGCCCGGTACGCGCGGACGAGGCAGTCCTGGACCAGCTCCTCCGCGTCGTGGCGGTTGCCGCCGGTCCGGAGCGCGATCGTGAAGAGGCGATCCTGATGGGCCAGGACCAGGGCCTCGAACGTCCCGTCGAGATCGACGGCCAGGTGCATGGCGAGCTGCGCGTCGGCGGGCAGGCGGTCTTCCATCATGCCCATTGAACACCGCCCCCGGCCCGTCCGTTGCAGCAGGGGCGGCCTCGCCGACCGGATTGCGTAAGGCGGGCAGGCCGCCAGCGGCCGATGTTTGAGGCAGGCGACCCGCGCGCGGTGAGGCACCCGCCCGATGGCCGGCGCCGCGCCCGGATCGAGGATGCGGACATCGAACACCTGCACCGGGACGGACCCAGACGGGTCGGCCGGGCAGGACAGGAGGATCCACGATGTCCGGTACGATCCGCACCGTCCAGAAGCCGCTGGACACCCGCAACTTCCTGGCCGTCCTCGCGATGGCCGCGATCGTCCTCGCGGCGACCGTGGCGATCGCCTGGAGCTCGGCCAACCTGGCGAAGACCGCTCCGGGCGCTGCGCCCGCCCCGGCTCCGCTGACGGCGCCGATGGCCCGCGACCTCGGCTCCCGCGACCTCGGCTCGAGCGCGGCCAACGGCCTCGCCAACAACCCCGTGCACGACCTCGGCTCGCGCGACCTGGGCGCCGCCTCGGTGTCGATCGGCGCGACCCACGGCGCTCCCGGCGCCTACCGACCGGCGATCACGTCCGGCGGCAGTGCCACCCTGGTCAAGGATGACCTCGTCATCAAGTCGAACGCCCAGCCCGGCATCCTGCCCGGCTACCTCGGCTACGCCGATCAGCGCCGCATCTTCTCGAGCGAGGGTGCTCCCGCCACCCACCGTGCGGGGCTCCGGGCCCAGTAGCCCGCCGCTCCTCCTGCGGCAACGGGCATCGCCCGGGTCCACCGCAGCGCTCGAACGGGCAACCGCCGCTTCCCTCCGGGGGAGCGGCGGTTCGCTGTTGCGCATTCGCAACTCCGGCGTGACTGTGCCGGGTCGGAGGCCCGTGCGACAATCCCGGCGATGAGCCGAAACGATCGATTCGAGGAGCTTGCGGCCAGCGTCGGCGGGTTCTATCGGAGCTGGGTGATCTACCTCGGGCTGGAGCTCGGACTGTTTGCCCGGATCGCCGAGCACGCCGATGGGATCACGGCCGCCGACCTCGCGACGGCGAGCGCGTGCCAGCCCGGGCCGGTCGCCGACTGGCTGCGCGCCGCGCACGCGGGCGAGCTCGTCGACCTCGACGGGAATCGGGCGCGGCTCGCGTCGGACGTCGCGTCGGTGCTCCTCGATGACACCCATCCCGAGTTCCTCGGCGGCCAATTCGTCGCCGCGGTCGTGTCCAGCCTCGACTATGCCGGGATGGTCGAGTTCTTCCGGACCGGCCGGACGATCCCCGAGCGACCGCCGCGCTTCCACCGGGCGATCGAGGCGGTGACCGTCCAGGACATCGCCGTCTTCTTCCAGGAGGGTCTGGCCGAGCTGCCGGACCTCGCCGCCTCCCTCGTCCGCGGCGGCCGCTCGGCGATCGTCCGACCGGTCCGGAAGAACTCGACCATCCCGGCATAGTCGAGGCTGGACACGACCGCGGCGACGAACTGGCCACCGAGGAACTCCGGATGCGTGTCGTCGAGGAGGACCGAGGCGACATCCGG
>JANLYK010000561.1:0-3119 GCA_031365595.1 Chloroflexota bacterium
GCCTACGCTGCGCTCCTCGCCATCCTCGGCCTCGTGATGGCCTACACGAACAGCGTCGAACAGGGCCAGGAAGTGCTGAGCAGCGGGACCACGTTCGTGCGCGGGCTGATGTGGACCGGCATCGCGCTGCTCGTGTTCATCCTCGCGACCGCGTTCGACTACAAGTGGCTCAAGACGTTCGCCTGGCCGCTCTACGGCGTCCAGGTCGGCCTGTTGGCGCTGACCCTCGCGATCGGCGGGGGGGTCGGCGGCTCGTCCCGTTGGATCTCGATCGGGCCGTTCGACTTCCAGTTCAGCGAGATCGCCAAGATCCTCATGATCGTGGTCCTGGCCAACTACCTGGGAGCACGCCAGGGGAGGCTCGGTTCGATGACTTCGATCCTCGGCGCATGCCTTCTCGTCGCCCCGCCATGGCTCCTCGTGATGCTCCAGCCGGACCTTGGGACCTCGCTCGTCCTGCTCGCGATCCTCGGCGGCATGTTGTTCATGTCCGGCGCCAGCCTGCGTTGGATGGCCGCCCTCGTCGGCGGCGTCCTCGCCACGATCCCGTTCGTCTGGACCTATGTCCTGCGCGACTATCAGAAGCAGCGTCTGACCTCGTTCCTCGATCCCTCCAGCGACGTCCAGGGCGCCGGGTTCCAGCTCCACCAATCGCAGATCGCCGTCGGTTCCGGCGGCTGGCTCGGCAAGGGCTTGACGAACGGGACCCAGAACCAGCTCGACCTGATCGCGGTCCAGGAAAGCGACTTCGTCGGGGCGGTCTACCTCGAGGAGCTCGGGTTTGTTGGCGCCGTCGTCCTTCTCCTGCTGTTCACCGCCCTGATCTGGCGGCTGCTCGTGAGCGGCTGGCGTTCGAAGGACCCGTTCGGGATGATGTTCGCCGGTGGCGTGGCGGCGATGATCCTGTTCCAGCTGTTCGTCAACCTCGGGATGGTCATCGGGATCATGCCGATCACCGGGATCCCGCTCCCGTTCGTCTCCCATGGCGGCTCGTCGCTGATCAGCCTGGCGATCGGCCTGGGGATCGTGCAGAGCATCAACATCCGGCAGACCAGAGCCGAGTGGTGACGGCGCCCGGCATCAGCCGCGGTCGAGCGACCGCGTGATCCACGTGGACGGCCTCGGTCCGATCTGGCTGGTCGTCGCGATCCTGGCGGCCACGGTCCTCGTCGCGATCGTCGCAGGCCGATCCGCGATCCCGGCCTCCGTCGGCCTCGTCCTCGTCGGCCTGGCGGTCGCCGTGCTCGGGCCGGACGTCCGCAATCCGGTCTCCCCGGAGCTCCTGCTCGCGATCGTCCTGCCCGGCCTCGTCTTCGAGGCGGCGTTCCGGACGGACCTGGCGGTTCTCCGGCCCTCGGCGACGGCCGTCCTTCTGCTGGCCGTGCCCGGGGTGGTGATCGTGGCCGCGATCGTGGCCCTCGTCCTGACGCTGACGACGATCCTCAGCCCGGCCGAGGGCTTCCTCGTCGGAGCAATGGTCGCGGCGACCGACCCGGCCGCGGTCCTCTCGACCTTCCGTCACGTGCCGGTACCGCGCCGGCTGGCGACGATCGTCGAGATGGAGAGCCTGGTCAATGACGGCACCGGCATCGTCCTGTTCGCGCTCGCCCTCGATGTCCTCGCAGGGGGCGGCTCGCTGGGAGGATCACTGCTCGGGTTCGTCGTCAAGGTCGCGGGCGGGGGAGCCCTGGGCCTGGCCGCGGGGTGGCTGGCAGCGCGCGTGGTCCGGCGCGTCGACGACCACCTCACCGAACTCACGATCACGGTCGTGCTCGCGTACGGGACGTACCTCGCGGCCGAGGCCGTCGGACTGTCCGGGGTGATCGCGACGCTCGTGGCCGCCGCCTCGTTCGGGGCCCTCGCCCGTGACGGGCTGTCGCGGGCAGCGGTCGAAGCGATCGATGTCGTCTGGGAGTTCGCGGCGTTCCTGCTGACCGCGGGCGTGTTCTTGATCGTCGGGCTGTCGATCGCCCCCGAAGCGCTCGTCGCGGCCGCCGGCGCGATCGGCTGGGGGATCGGGGCCATCCTCGTGGCCCGGGCCGCAGTCGTCTACGGCTTGCTCGGCGCCGGATCGGCGCTGGTCCGGCGGATGGTCGGCCGGCCGCGCGGCGTGTCAGCGCACGCCCCGGACGAGCCGATCCCGCCGGCATGGTTGCATGTCGTGTTCTGGGCAGGCCTGCGCGGGGCGGTATCGGTTGCGCTCGCCCTGTCCTTGCCCGCCGGCCTGGCGAACCGAGACCTGCTCCAGGGCCTGACGTTCGGGATCGTGCTGTTCACCCTGTTCGTCCAGGGCTCGACCGCCGGCTGGGTCGTCCGTCGCTCGGGATCGACCGCGACCGACGCGGCCTGACCAGCGTCGTTCAGCGCCGGCGATAGAGCCCGGGTCGATCATGCGCCTCGGCCGCGGCGCTCGTCCGTCGGCCGGCCCGGCGCAGGATCGCGTCGATCTCGTCGCGGTACGGCCGGCCGATCGTCATCCGATCGAGCCACTCGAGGTATTCGACGTCGCGCCGGCCGATCTCGCCGAGCGACCAGCCCGCGAACCGCCCGAAGTTCAGGACGCTGCCAGCTGGATTGCCCGGCGGCGGACCGGCCGCGCCGAGGCCCTCGGGTTCGCGCATCCGGCTCGGGTCGTAGCCGCCGCCCTGGCTGGAGCGACCGCTCGTCCAGTCCGGTGAAACGGTCTCCGGCGGGGGTGGTGGCGAAGGCGCAGCCGGCGGGCGATCGGTCCCTGACGTCGAGCCCGCGCTCGGCTCGGCGGCCGGCCGGGACGCACCGGCCCGGGACGGTCGCTCGCGGGCCGACCGAGCCCGATCGAGGGCTGCCCGCTGGGCTGGATCGCGCAGGAGGGCCCAGGCCGCGTTGATCGCGGTCATCCGATCCGCGCCGTCGGGACCGGCGACGTCCGGGTGATATTTCTGGGCGAGCCGGCGGTAGGCGGCCTGGATCACCTCGTCCTCCGCTTCGGAGTCGACCTGGAGGACCTTGTACGGATCGGGCGCGTCGGTCATGTCGTCCGCTCGCCGGTCGCTGCTGCGGCCTCGTCCGCACCTGTCGCCGCGCTGATGCCAGTCTCCGTCGCCCCAGCGGCAACCGGGACCGCGATCGACGGCCGCGAC